>JBARRP010000175.1:0-5618 GCA_049644285.1 Candidatus Acidiferrales bacterium
GAACGAAAGAGCAACGAAGTCGATCCTACGATAACCGTGTTCCAGCCGCCGCGAGACTTTCTGAGCAGGTTGCAGCGTCGTTGGCGCGACTTCCAAATCAAACGGAGCACCGCACCCTACCGCAAAACGCGCCCCGCTGGTTATGAGGCATTCAGCGACGATCGCACCCGCTGCCGCGAGGAGTTATTGCAACAGATTCCTCCCTGCGATCTGCTCCATATTCAGCAAATGTACCAATTCGTGGACTACGCCACTTTCTTTTCCGAAATGCCGAAGCGCGTGCCGATCGTTCGAACGCTTCACGACGCCAGTTTTTTTGCAGGCGGCTGCCATTCTCCCGAGGGCTGCCCGAAATATACGGAGCAATGTGGAAGCTGCCCACAATTGGGATCGAAGGATCCCCGAGACTTGTCGAATCAAATTTGGCAACGGAAGTCGTCGGCGTTCCGGAATATTCCTGCGGGCCGGCTCGCGATTGTGACGCCGAGCCGCTGGTTGATGGAAGAAGCTCAGCGGAGCAGTCTGTTGAGAGATTTTCCGATTGTGCGAATTCCCATTGGCATAAACACCGAGGATTTCCGGCCGCGTGACAAGAATTTCGCGCGTGATGTGCTTTCGATCCCACCGGACGCCAAGGTCGTATTGTTTGTTGCTGAGCCCATTAGTCGCTCCATTAAGAACTTTTCGCCCCTTGCTGAAGCCCTAGAGGGCCTGGATGTGCCGAATCTGCTTCTCGTATCGGCGGGAGGAGGAAAACCTCCCGCGGAGGTACGAGTGCCGTATCTGAGTCTCGGGTCGATACAAAACGAACGGCTGCTTTCCCTCGCTTACAGCGCGGCCGATGTTTTCGTGCTTCCCTCACGGCAAGAGAGCTTTGGGCTATCCATTGTGGAAGCCATTGCCTGCGGCACTCCTGCAGTTGGCTTTGCGGTCGGCGGAATATCGGACATCATCCGCACCGGGGTTACTGGGATTTTAGTTCCCCCGCAAGACTTCGCTGCGCTTCGCGCAGCAATTTCTGACCTGCTGAAGAATCCCAGGAGTGCAGATTTGGCGAGCAGTTGCCGAAGTGTCGCGGTGGAGGAGTATAGCCTCGACGTAATGGCGAAGCGGCATGTTGAGCTCTATGAATCAATGATCGCCCGCCATTAGTCCTCCAGTTCGCTGCGTGTCTGGCATAGCTCTGACGCAACTCCGCGCACTGTCCACATCTTGCACTTCAGCTATGGCTCACCAATTCGCGTGGGATTGCTTCAGAACTTTGATTCATAGTGAATTTGCATAAACCTTTTTCGGTGTCGCACAACTCCGCAATCACCTCTGGCTTCCACTTTTTAATCGCTGCAATTACCTCCTTCTCCTCTGACCTACGTGCGTCGTCTAGATAGGTGACTCGGCCTTTGTTAAGCCGCTCTGCACACCAGCTAACTGGAACAGCTCGGGTGCTCCCGCCGAATTGGCCCACGATCGGCCCGTCAACGAGCGCGACATCGAATTCGGTTTCCAGGCCGCGCAGATCGTTACAGGCGAATTTGGGAAACCCCATAAATGATTCGTAATCGCATCGGGACGACTCGGATTTCGACGCGGTCTGCAAGGCCATACAAGCGAAGGGGTTCACTGTCGTGCACGCGTTCATCGCGTACGACTGGGATAACACTCACTGTACTGTGCCGGTCCAGAACGTCAATGGGGATGGGCCGTGGTTAAATGACGATTCGGCCACACCGAATAATGCCTACTCTTAAAATGTCGGTCATCTCGTGGCCGAAGCTGCGTCTCATGGGATCATACTCGCCCTGTTACCGGTGGATGCGGCATGTATCGTGACCGTACGCGTAGTGACCTCCGGCAATGCCTTGGACTGAGCATTCAAATGCGCCGCATAGCGACGCTGAGAGTCGACGTTTCCGAGTAACCCATCCCTATCATCCGTTGTACCAGCAAGAATTCGAACTCGTCTCTTACCGCCAGAACTGGGGCGAGGACAGGGTCTGGTTTCAGGACAGAGATGGTCGCCTGCATTCCTTGCCAATGAGTTGGACCGACGTGGGTGCGGTCGATCCGTTCGTGGCTGTAGCGGCGGGGCGATCGCAGTTTCGAGTGGCGGACTTGATCGAACTGGCGAAGCAGATGGACGGATGGAAGTCAGAGCGAATCGAGAGAACTGTAAAGGAAAATAGGTCATGACTGTAAAGCAAATGTTGTCAGGGGTCGCGGTGGTGAACGACTCTGGAATTGTCAATAAACTCGAATATTACTCAATATTCTCAAGGTCTTCCCAACTGAAAAGCCTTGACAAGATACCCGTATTAGTCATAATTATGATTACAGTCTTCCGAGGACTGAAACGGGACCGAGACGAGAGTGCCGCGAGTGAAAGACAACAACCCCGACAAACAGAGAACCTTGCGGCAACACGGAACCTTCAACCCCCGCCCGCAAGATGTGACCCATCCGCTGTTTCAGGACAGCGAGTTCTTCGATGCCCACGACTTGGTCCAGGTAAAATACGAGATGCTGCGACAGGTCCGTGTGGACAAGCGGCCGGTTTCCCAAACGGCCAAGGAGTTTGGTTACTCGCGGCCGTCGTTCTATCAAGCCGAATTCACTTTCGAGCAAAGTGGCTTGTCCGGATTGCTGCCCGGGAAGCGCGGTCCGAGAAGCGGCCACAAGCTCACTCCGGAGGTGATGAAGTTCGTGGCCGAGCAGAGGACCGCGGACCCGTCGCTGAGTTTCGCTCAGCTCGCGGAAGCGGTGAAACAGAAGTTCAATTTGCGGGTGCATCCCCGCAGCATCGAGCGCCAACTTCTGCGGGAAAAAAAACGCCAGTGAGCATGCCGTCCTCTTACCCTCCCGCGCCACCGGATCAAGGTAGATGGGTCGCCGCATACGAAGAGCTCAGACGTCAGTTCCTGAGCGGGCAGCAAGGACCAGGGTTGGCCCTATTCCTACGACGCGGCATGCGGGAGTTGATGACTGCGTGTTTGCTCTGCGCCGCGCCACCTCCAACCGAGGTACTTGCTGTAGCCATTGATGACGCAGTTCTTCCTCAGGGCGTGCGTACCGAGGTGGTTCTGATCCTCGCGGGAATGCTGCTGCACAGCTGCCAGGAGTCAAGATCATGACTTCAGACACCCATCAAAAAGTAAAGGCTGTTCATCTCCAACGGAATGCCTATCTCTACATCCGGCAATCGACACTGCGTCAAGTCTTCGAAAACAGCGAAAGCACGAAACGTCAATACGCGTTGCGCCAGAAGGCCGTGGCGTTGGGCTGGCCCGAGGATCGGATCATCGTCATTGATACCGACCTTGGACAGTCGGGAGCTTCCGCCGCCGACCGGGAAGGCTTTCAACGGCTGGTTACCGAGGTGAGCTTGGGGCGAGCCGGAATCGTACTGGGACTGGAAGTGTCCCGATTGGCGCGCAACTCGAGCGACTGGCATCGGTTGTTAGAGATCTGTGCTCTTACCCAGGCCTTGATCCTGGATGAAGATGGCGTCTATGATCCGGCGCACTTCAATGATCGCCTCCTGTTGGGCCTGAAGGGAACCATGTCAGAAGCGGAACTGCACGTTCTTCGAGCGCGCTTACAGGGTGGAATCCTCAATAAAGCTAGACGTGGTGAACTCGTGATCCGGCCGCCCATTGGATTGATCTACAACTCCGAAGGTAGATTGGTGCTCGATCCGGACAAGCAAGTGCAAGACGCTCTGCGGTTGTTGTTCGATACGTTCCGCCGCACCGGATCGGCGATGGCCACCGTAAGAACTTTCCGATGCCAAAGCCTGCTGTTCCCACGACGCGTGCACGCGGGTCCGCAAAAAGGAGATTTGATGTGGGGCGTACTGGGACACAGTCAAGTGCTCCGTATTTTGCACAACCCGAGATACGCTGGCGCTTTCGCCTACGGCCGAAGTCATACGCGCAAAAGTGTGGACGGCGGCTTCGAGATTATCCATGTGCCGAAAGAGGAATGGGAAACTCTGATTCCGGGAGCTCATGCCGGCTACATTTCTTGGGAAGACTGTGAGCAAAATCAGAGGCGGCTCCACGAAAGTGCGCAGGCGATTGGATGGGACCGTCGTAAGAGCCCCGCCCGAGAAGGACCGGCCCTCCTGCAGGGACTGATTCTCTGTGGCCGCTGCGGAGAGCGCATGACGGTTCGCTATCACAGCCGCCAGGGACGCTTATGGCCGGAATATGTGTGCCAGCGTGATGGGATCGAGCATGCCAAACCAGTGTGTCAGCGGATTCCCGGGGCGGGCATCGATCAAGCCATCGGCGAACTGTTGGTGGACGCAGTGAGTCCAGTGGCGCTCGAGGTCGCACTCAGCGTCCAGCAAGAACTGCAGTGCCGGATCGAGGAAGCAGACCGGCTCCGTCAGAAGCAGGTGGAGCGGGCACAATATGAAGCGGACCTAGCGCGCCGGCGTTACATGCGAGTCGATCCCGACAACCGACTAGTTGCGGACTCGCTCGAAGCCGAGTGGAACAGCAAACTGCGCACTCTCAGCGAGACGCAGCAAGTACGCGAACGTCAGCGCGAGCAAGACCGAAAGGTCCTAAGCGAACCACAGCGGGCTGCGATTCTCGCCCTGGCCACGAACTTTCCTGCACTCTGGCGTGACCCAAACACGCCGGATCGCGAGCGTAAACGGATGATCCGTCTGTTGCTGGAAGACATCACCTTGCTTCGCGGCGAACAAATTACGCTGCACATTCGTTTCAGGGGCGGAGCTGCAAAAACTCTGACCTTGCCGCTTCCTCTCAACTCCTGGCAGCAGCGACAAACGAGTCCCGACGTGGTGAAGGAGATCGATCAGCTGCTCGATCACCACACCTATCCACAGATTGCGGCCATACTGAACGAGGGCGGCATGCGTTCCGGTGAGGGGAAAGCGTTCACCTCTCGAATCGTCGCTCGTATCCAGCGGAGTTATGCCCTCATGCCGCGCCATGATCGGTTGCGAAAGGCGGGCATGCTGACCGTCAAGGAAATGGCCGCACTGCTCGAAATCTGCCCACAACAAGTCAAAATATGGAACCAGCATGGATTGATTCGCGGCCACGCCTACAACGACAAGAACGACTGCCTGTACGAGCACCCGGGCGAGAACCCGCCGCGAAAAGCACAAGGCGTCAAACTATCCCAGCGACTCGTAACCAGGGTTGTATCGCAACGTATCGAGGAGGTGCAGTGTGAAGCGTAGTCCTTCGCATATGGGGAGTGGCTAGGAAACCGCTTTCGAAACTCGCCCAACATCGCTTGGGTCTTGGGCGGTGATGCAGCCCCCACGGGCTATGAGAACGTGTTCGAGCAACTTGCAGCCGGACTTGCAGTTGGAGATGGTGGAAGTCATCTTATGGGCTCGTGGATTTCTACACAAAACTGCGCAGCGATTACAATCTATCTCCGTTGAGACCCACTGGATATGGAGAGGGAGCTTATGAAGGCAGTCGTTACAGCACTGGTGCTGGCCCGACCCCTCCTCTAACAGTTCGCAACCAAGCTTATTGGGCCTACCTTGGCGGCGGCTATTACACGTATGGGAACCACAGCATTATGTCCTATCACTTCGACTTGATTGGATAAGAACGAAGGCTCCGTTCGAA
>JBARRP010000176.1:0-3661 GCA_049644285.1 Candidatus Acidiferrales bacterium
GGTGTCTCTTCTCCTTGGATTTCGGACTCAGAGCGACTTCAGGTATTCCACTAGTGCCGCCTTCTCCGATTCGCTCAGCCCGAGATGAAGGACTCCGTTGTAGTGTTCGACGACATCCTGCAGAGTCGCGAACCGGCCGTCATGATAAAACCCGCCCTTGGCGTGGCTCCGCAATCCGGCCAGCGGCGCGGTACGGTACATGTGTGTCGGCGAGCGATCCGCCTGGAATGAATCCACACCGATCTCACTTGGAGCATGAAGATTGTTCCCTGGCTCTGTGAAAAGCGGCGGGACATGGCAACTCGAACATTTCCCCTTGCCATTGAAGATTTCTTTGCCGCGCTCTGCCGCGCCCTTGTTAAAGCTCTCATCGGTTGGCTTCGGTGCAGGGATCGCCAACTGGTAGAAGTGAAGCGCGGCCAGCTTCGACGTCACCCGGTCCGGCACGCCCCGCGTGTTGCTTGATCCGCTCTTCGCAGCAACTGGATACTGCTCGGAATTGCTGAGTCTGGCATCGTAGAAAGCTGAGATTTCGGAATATTCAATGACCCGCCAATGAGCGATCAATCCGGCGGATATAGTCTTGAACGGAATAAACCTCACGTGAGCCTGGCCCACCTCACGTCATCGCGGGAAATGGTCATTAAGGCCGATACTCGCCGAGGAGATCAGCGAGAATCCATGCTGCTCCGGCAATCGCGAAGGTCTCGGCGTTTTCGCTCCAATTCGTATGATTGTGGGGATCCGAAAGAACCAACGGTACCCACACGAGTAGCCCAAAGCTCACAAGCATCACTGTCAGTAGGCGAGCCGCGAGAAGCGCCATTCGATTCGCAAGAAGAGCCACAGCCGCGAGTGCGAACAAAACAGTCGTCGTTACCGCCCAAAACATCTGACTTGGCGGAACCCACTTCGGAACAAGATTGGCGGTAGCGCCAAGATAAATCGCCTGTTCGAGGCTAAAGGAAGCGACACAGATGCCCAAAAGAATGCGGCCGATCCGATGAAGCGTTTCCGGTGACCATGCCGATGACAAGCGCGCATAAACGATCGCCGCTCCGGTCACGAGAGAGAACTGCTCGAAGAAGTTGCCCCAGCTATTGTAGATCTGCGGTGCAGCGACGATTTGTGGCACGCACAGTAAGGCGAAGACAAGATAAGCCGCACCAAGGACGGACGCGCCCGTTTTCGCGGTCCGACGGACCTGAATCACAGCGCCGCCGAAGATCTGGGCAGCGGCGGCGGCGTAGACAATGTAACGCAGTTGATGCCAGTCGTTGTAGTCGTGCCAGGCCAGCGTGATGAGGCCAAAGGCCAAAGCCGCCACTCCAAACACATGACGGCCGAGGTTCGAACTAGGCGTTGATACGGTCATTTGTTTTCAGCGTTGTGCCACTATACCCTTGATCCATCCCGTTGTATGTGCTCGCGGCCTGTAGCCCATGCGGGCGTCGCCCCAAGTCCTGATAAACGGCCTTGTATTGCGTGATCTGGCCAACTTCCGGTGGTCGGCCACTCGGAAGTTATCCTCCGAAGTGATCCTCCGATAACAGCCGGTATGTTTCTTCGTTCCAGGCCGCACTGGTTCCCTGGTTCCACGTGTACCGGTGTGAATTCTCCCCGGTCCCCTGTCATCTCCAGATCTCTCGTCTCCAGATGTCTTCTGGATTTCGTCCGAGGTTCCATGTGAATTCGTTCCAGGTAGAGTTTCAGCGCAAGCGTTTCAGACCGCTGAGGAGCGGGACATTTTCGCCAAGTTATAGCTCTCCAGGCATTTTTCATCGCTCAATAGCCTGCATCTAGGCGCCGCTGGGAGGTGCTGTGGCGATCGTTACTGGATGGATTGCGGTAAGGAGGGTGGATTACTGGCAACGGGTGCCTGGGATTCGATTCTCGGTTGATTTGTTGCCGGGGATGCCTGCCGGACCTTGTCTCCCCATCATTATTCATTCTTCCTTCCTCATCTATCACCGATACCTCTTTTCCCTACTATTCTGTGGATTGGGATTAATGGAATCTACCCCTCCGACTGGGTTCGTTCGTTGACTCGAGGCATGACGCGATGAAACACCGCGACCTTATGCCAGAGCGTTGGCAGATCGTTAAAGGCTGCCGCGGGAATTCTGGACTGGGCCGGGCTTGGGATATTTGACCTCTCGCAGCCAACCTGCGCAGATCAACCACACCACAACAATCAGCAAAGTGCAGAGTAGACTGCCCTCAGGACCGACAGTACCGCCGGACAGCCAAGCCGGGCCGGACGAACTCGAATTGAGAAGATGACCGGGCAGCGTTTGGCCACTGTCGGCCACACCATAAAAGTACGTCTCGCCCCAGTCGAAGGCCATGTGAAGTCCGATCGGCATCCAGAGATTGCCGGTTCTACGCAGCAAGAGGCAGGCCAGCAATCCAAACGCGCCGGCGTTAAACAATCCGACCCAATCCTCTCCAGAGTTGCCGTGGTGAGAGTAGCCGAAAAATGCCGCCGAGAGAATTGCGGCGGGCCAGAAACCGATGCCCGCCGAGAGTATGAATAGCCCGTATCCACGAGCGCGGAACTCTTCCCGCAGAGCGACAAGGATGAAAACGAACGCGTAGACGATGGCCCACTTCCAGATGTCGGCGCCGTGCAGTGCGATGGTTCCAAAATAGAAGACTCCAACGACTCGCATGGCAACCAGCAAAACAGTGATGGACGCGAAGCCGAGCAGAACGCCCTGCCAGAACTGAACGCGGAACATGCTGCGCCAGGGCAAGCCGTAATTGGCAATGGTCCTGGCTTCGATACGCCCCATAACCCAACTGGCGAGGAGGAAGATGAGGAAGTCCATCCCTTCGCGGACAAGAAACAAGGTGGTGTTGTCCGCACCGTGCAGCAGCCGGCGCACCATGAGGTTGTCGGCGTTGATCAAGGCGATGACGATAGCTAGGAAGATGAACAGGCGCCAACCGGGGCGGAGTCCCGAGGGGCCGTAGAACACACGATGAAAGACAGATGGGCTAAGGGATTGCTCGGCCTCGATCATACAGTCGTAGGTCTCCTTGCAGGTGAATACGATGCACGATCTGGCGTTTGTTTCGGCCAATTGTCAGCGAGGACCCGGGTAGTGCTTGCTTCCGATGTCACACAGTCAATTCGATCTGGCCCTGTTGCCAACTGCCAAAGAGGTTTCGGGCGTATCTTCGGCCGAGCATTCGCGATTCTCCTGACATGATTTCCTCCTTCAACATTTTGCTCGATGACTTCAACCTTAGTGTCTTCTTTCATGATGAGATCTTGCGATCGACATCGCCTCCGGGCACCTTGAGGGAGTCGCTCACGGTGACTTTCGCGGCGCGGAGCCGTGTCACGGTGAGATCCTGAATTGTAAGGGATTTGAATTCGGCGCTATCGATCACCACGCGGCGGATCGCCAACCGCCGAATGGTTAATGCGCCGATCGCGAATGCGCCCACTGCGACGGCACCGATCGCAGTGGCTATCATTGCCACGCCGCGGAAGCCCAGACTTTGTGAACTACGGGAATCCTTCATATATCCGCCTCCTTAAGTGCGGTAAGGTTCGGGCCGGAATCTACGGGCCGCTACAGACTCAGAGCGTCAACGCCCTACCGCAGGGCGGGGCGACGATATCTGCGTGACGCTGGCGTAATATCTTCAC
>JBARRP010000177.1:0-10116 GCA_049644285.1 Candidatus Acidiferrales bacterium
ACTACGAGAGCCGCTGCGATCAACTAAACGGGGGACAACTTCCGCTCGGGACATGGTCCCAAGGTTCTTCTCCTTTTTGAGCGGAGATATAGAGAAAAGAACCGGGCGGGCATTCCATCTTCAGTTCCCACGGAACCATCACAGCGGTTTGCTCAGTCCCTCCAGATTCGTTTCGGTAGGTCAGATTGGCTTTCGAAGGGAATATTAGGTCGTATTTAGGCTGCCCAGCATCAACTACATATCGAACGTGATGCAGAGCGGAATCGCCCCCTGGTTTCTGGGCTTGCCCTGGAGATAACGCGGTACCGCTGCTCGCACCTGGCGACCAAAGATGGAGTGACAATGGCCCGAAAAAGCACAAAAATGCCACAAGCCCTGTTGCCACCTTCGTCGCCCATGGCCAGGGAACCGACGGAGATGGTCGCGTCGCGGCAGCAACAACCCCGAGAACAAGGGAGGGCAGGAACCAGAAAAAGGCGTAAATCCCCAAACCCACGCCCAGCCCAAGCATCGCCCCTGTGCTACGGCTTGCGGCATCCGAAATCAACGCCACATACGCGAACGTTAGCCCAGCCCAAAATGCAGTCCAGATAAGTACCGCAGAAATACAAAATCGGTGTAGCCCTCCTGACAACTTTCCAGGTGTGTGCTCCGCCTTCGCGCCCAGACTCACCCCACACTTAGGGCAGAATGAGTCCGATTCACCGATCTGGATTCCACAATTCTTGCAGAACATCGGCCCTCGCCGTGTCAAGAAATACAGTTAGGAGCCTCCTCAAACAGGCTCGCGTGGACGGAGTCGGGCCGATTCTCCGCCTAGACCATCAGAGAGTCAATCCCGGCACACCAATGGCCGGCCTTCTTCTCGAACTCAACTCTCAGGTCTCGGATGTGATAAAAATGTGATACTTCTTGGTTCAAATCCGATCAGAACGCGTACAGACAGGTCAACTCGTGGTCGTTGTATCTGGTTGAGCGATATAGTAAAGTCCAAAATTTTCAGAACGGATCAAGTGAATCGCCTGGTCTCCGGAACCAGAGGTCGGAGGTTCAAATCCTCTCAGGCGCGCCACTCTTACCTTTTTAGATTCATGGATATAGCTGGAATCGATCCGATGATCGTCAGCCGGTCCAAATCGTCAATTGTGATAAAAACGTGATAACTCCTTGTTGAATGCGCGTGCCGGAACGCATGCAGGACGCGCGTGCAATCTTCAGCCCTTCGCAGGCAGCGGATGAAACCTCCCCTGCACCAGCCTCGTAGAATTCATGGGCGTACCGCGCCGAGTGGCGAAAAGGAGATTTGCAGGGTTTGGGCGCCAGGTATGAGCTAGATTCGTGGTGCCTGACCGTTTTCTCTCGCCGTCACCGAACTGATAAAAGAACACGCCACGTAAACGAATTCCATGCCAGTCGACTCTTGAATGGTCCATGAGGCGTTTACATCAGGGTCGATTCCGTGGTCAGCGGCGTTTCGGACATGGCCCAAGTATTTCCCCACTGCTATCAGTTTTCTCGGCAGCGCGTTTACTGCTGAGAAGCGGTCAAGCTTGGCGTTGATACCCGCAGCTCCTGCCACGTTTACGGTACCAAGTCTCGCAGCCAAAGCTTCCAGATACGACTCTACGGCGTTTCCCGAAAGGAGGACTGCGCCCCTTGCATCTCCCGAAGCAGCCCTCAGTAGTGCGTTCGCGAGTGGGAGAAAGACTTCGTTCCTCGCCACGCGGTCTGCCGCTGCGTCACCCATTTGTACGCGTATGCGCGCTTCAGCGGCCATTACGTCTCCGCAAGCTTGAGCTAGAGCGAGTAGTCGGTTCTCGATGGCGTCATCTGCTGGGACGAATAAGCCGCCACCTTCCGTGTCCAAGGCGTGGCTATATGTTCCGAGGCTGATCAGGGTGTCTTTAATTATGTCGCGGTGTTCGTTTAGGTCCAGCACCGCTCTCGTCTGCCGGGCCGCCTCACTTGGAAAGTCTGTGGATTTGAGTCTTGTGCGAAACAGTACGAAAGGTTCATAACTCTCGAGAGCGACCCTCAGCGCTGCGATTTTTGGCGGCGCACTCGGGAGTATGAACATCTGACTCAGTGGCCCAGAGGCAGAAAACTCTCCAGCGGCGTTAACTGAGAGGAAGCCTAAGTCCGCGGCTAGCTGCAATCGGATCGGCTTCAGTGGAACTCAATACATTTACGATAAATTTGTTTGGACAGGCCCGGACGGGACAACTCACTCTTTTCCGGGCATCGTCACGGTCCAATATACGGGCAACTGCTGGTCTGGCTTCCAGAACCAGCCGAACGCGACGTCCTTCGCCAACGATTCGACTGGCTATTACATGAGCGTGACGAATTACACCTCGGCCGTCATCTACGCCCCGGACGGCACCGAGGCATTTCCCACGCACCAAGATACCAACGGTAATTCCTACTCGACGACCGCTCCAAACTTCGATATCGTCGATCAGCTTGGCCGAACGCCGGTTACTACCGTCACCAACTGCAACGGGCACTCCAACCAGGTTTGCTACAACGTCTTGAATTCCCAAGGCAGCACCTCCACTTACACGGTCACCACTGAGTCGATCGCCGTGAGCACGAACTTTGGCCAGTCCGGCGCTACCGAATATTCCGGAAATATCACGGCCGTCCAGAGCATCCAGCTTCCCGACGGGACCTCCTACCAGTTCGGTTACGATTCGGGATCGACAGCCGGGCATTACGGAGAACTGACGAGCGTCACCCTGCCCACCAGCGGTCAGATCACCTACAGTTACACGAAATTCACCGATGCGGCTGGGAACGCGAATGAGTGGCTTAACACGTATGTAGCCGGAGGAGGCACCTGGAAGTTCACGCCCTCGACTTGCGGGAGCTGTCCCTCGGGTTTCTCGGGTTGCCAGCAAGTCACCGGGCTGAAGCCCAGCGGTGACAATGTGGTTTACACCTTTGGTCTGAACAACGGGGCCTGGAAAAGCCAGGCGCAATACTACACGGGCTCGGTCTCGTCTGCCAATTTGGTGAAAGCCGTCGCGGTGACCTGGAACACATCGAATTCGTGTCAGCCAAGCTGTCCGGGATCGCAGGACATCCAAAAAATGAGTGAGACCACCACTCTCCCGTCGACTGGGACAACGAGCGTCAACCGCACGATCCAATATACCTACGACAGTGTTTCCGACAGCAATGTAACCAAGATTTCCGAGTGGAAATTCTATACGGGCAGCCTGCCATCGGCACCTGACCGTGTGACTTCGATTTCCTACAACACAAGCTCCAACTACACGAGCAAGAACATCATCAACCTCCCTACAACCATCACGGTTACGAATGGCGCGGGAACAACACAGTACAAGCAGACAAAGATCGCGTACGATTCCACGGCGCTTACCTCTGTAACCGGGACCAGTCAGCACGACGACGCAAACTTTGGCACCGGCAATACCATCCGCGGCAATCCCACTCTGATTCAGGGATGGATCAGCGGCTCAAGCTATCTAAACACCACGCTCACCTATGACACCACCGGACAGGTTCGATCCGTTCAGGACCCCAACGGCAACACAACATCATTCAGCTACACCGACAGTCTCTTTAGCGACAATGGCGCCAATCCGCCGCAGGCCTATACACCTTCGAAGCCCACGAATGCTTATCTCACCACCGTCACGCCACCGCTGATCGGTTCAGCAACCTTCGGCTACTATTTCGGCAGTGGCAAGCAGGCTTCCAGCAAAGATCAGAACGGCCAAATCACCTACGCCCACTTTCAAGACCCATTGGACCGGCCCACTACCACATTCTTCCCGGACGGAGGCTGGGCGCTCAAGCGATACTTCAGCTCAACCCTCTACGACACGTTTCGCTCCATCACCGACACCTCGCCTTCCCCCAGTTGCAGCGGTTGCCGCTTTGACCGCATCACTTTGGACAACCTGGGTCGTCTGTATGCCAGCACCCTCGAAAGCGACCCGGAAGGCTACGAATCCATCGTCACCTACTACGATTCGGACAGCCGAGTCCAGCAGGTCAGTAACCCCTACCGCAGCCCCAGCGACCCGACCTACGGCCTGACTATGTATTCCTATGACGGTTTGGACCGGGTCACGAAAGTAACTGATGCGGATGGAAGCCACACGCAGGCCTACTACGGCGCGGCCGTGACTTCGAGTGTGGGCGGCATAACTGCGCAGCTCTGTTCTTCGAGTACGTATGGTCTGGGATATCCGGCTTTTTTCATCGACGAGGCCGGAAAGAAGCGGGAAACTTGGACCGATGGTTTCGGCCGGCTGATCGAGGTGGACGAACCCAATTCGAGCGGCAACCTGACGCAGAATACGTGCAACACCTACGACCTGCTAAATAATCTGACCCAGGCTCTACAGAGCGGCTCGCGCCAGCGCACCTTTGCCTACGATACGCTTTCCCGCCTCACCTCTTCAGCAACGCCCGAAGCAGGAACGACGACTCTCTTTTACACGACTTCCAGCGGTGCTCTTTGCAGCGGGAATCCGGCAGCGGTGTGCCGGCGCACCGACGCCCGCAGCATCACCACCACCTACAGCTACGACGCCTTGAATCGCCTCACGTCAAAGGTATACTCTGACAGCACGCCTGCGGAGATATACATTTACGATGTCAGCTCGACTGACGGAGCGACTATCTCAAACCCGAAAGGCCGTCTGGTGAAAGCGGCAATATCTAGCGTCGGCGTCGCCACGATCAGCAGCTTCGACGCTGTCGGACGGGTTGTGCACCAGTACCAATGCAAGCCGCCCTCGTGTACCGGCACCTGGGCCGGTTTGTCATATACTTACAATCTGGGAGGCGGGCTCACCTCCTACAATGACGACAGCCGATTCACCATTACGCAGGCCTTCGACACCGCTGGCCGTGTTACCTCTCTGAGCAGCAGCTTCGTCGACGCGAACCACCCGGCCACACTGGCAACGGTCAGCAAATACTGGCCGAGCGGGGCTCCGGAGCTGTCAACCTACGGGAACAATCTCAGCGAGCTTCGCTTCTTGAATAATCGCTTCCAACTGTGCCGGATCAACATCAACACCAGTACACCCACTCTTCAGCATTGCTCAGACGATGTGGCCTCCGGAACCGTCCAAGATTTCTATCTCAACTACAACGAAGGTGCGGCCGACGACGGAAATCTGGCCCTCTGGAGCGCTTCCGACGGGCAAACCTTTCACCGCACCTATACCTACGATCCTCTGAATCGCCTTTTGACGTTAAGCGACAGCGCTTCAGGCCAGGCTTGCAAGGGGCTTCAGTGGACGTACGATGTTTGGGGGAATCGCAGCGATCAGACCACGACCAGCGGCATTTGCGGAGAATCACATTTGAGCTTCGACGCCAACAACCACATCACCACTTCCGGGTTCAGCTACGACGCGGCCGGCAATCTCACGCATGACGCCAGTCACAGCTACATCTACGATGCGGAAAATCGGCTCACCCAGGTCGATGGCGGCTCTACCGCCACCTACATCTACGATGCCTTGGGCCGCCGCGTCCGCAAGGTTGTCGGCAGCACAACGATCGACTACGTGTATGATCCCGGCGGCCATGTAGTGCTGGACGCGCTCCCGAACGGTTTCTGGACGACCGGCTACGTGTATCTCAATGGGCAACTCACGGCTCAATACAGCGGCGCCAACACTGGCACAACGTACTTCGTGCACCAGGATCACCTGGGCTCGACACGCGTGCTAACCGCCACGAACGGATCCGTATACGATTCACTCGATTACCTGCCCTTCGGCGAGCAGACCGCGGGCGGCAGCGGCAGCAGCCACAAATTCACGGGCTACGAGCGCGACGCCGAGACCGGTGTCGACTACGCCATGGCCCGCCACATGAGCAGCAACCTCGGCCGCTTCCTGTCCACCGATCCGCTCGGTGGCGACCTGGGCGGTCCCCAGTCCCTCAACCGCTACGCCTATGTAGGCAACAACCCGGCAAACTTCACCGATCCCTCCGGACTCGTTCGTAATGACCAGGTCTACTGTGACCCCTGGTTTCCGTGCGCAGGATTCGCTGGTACCGAAGGAGGCGGGTCCCTATCCCTAGTCTGGGGCAACGATATTTTCGACGCCATCGCCGGCGCGCCGGGGACATACATGGCTGTCGACATGTACGGAAACAAGAGTTGGGGTTTTTCCCTCGATCTCTATGAGTTCGTCGCTGGCCAAGGCGGTCTCGGCGTGTCCGGTTGGACCTATGTTACCCGGGACTTAGGGTCGGAGACAATTGCTTCAGGATTCCTAGCCGACAAGATTGCCAGCGCAGAGCAAGCAAATTGGCTGAACGCCAATTTTCCAGGCAGCGTTGATGAAATCCGATCATACATTAACACCGCAGTCGGAGCTCTGTTAAATGGCGGCGCCAACCCCGACAATGTCGTTGCCGGGATGCCGGCAACGATAGGGGCCGTTGTATTCGGCTACGCTCAGCAGCACGGCCTTGACGAATATTGGGAGCAAGTTTTCTATAATTATTTCGTGAATTTAGGACCGGCATTTCCGCCCCAGTAGTGGACGGCCGTGGCGCACGCGAACCACACCGAACGCGCAATCGGACCTCTCGCAAGAATCACAGCGAGGCTTCTGCTTCTTACTCTCCCTGCTTCCTCGTGTGCCTGGGCCAATGACAAAGCCTTTGTTCACAAATCTGGAGAGGTGATGTCTTTGTCCTTCGCCCGCGCCCAGCTGGGCGAAGTCTGCTTTAGTCTCCTCTCGTGGATGGATGCGGGGGACTTTTTCAAGGAACTGCAATATACGAAGAAACAGGGGAGTCATTACGCTGACGAATTCCGCAAGGACGGCCAGATCGTTTCTGTATTTCCCGAAGAACTCAGAGTTATAGTTGTTTTTGAGACAGCGTCGTGCGTCCGAAACAAAGAGCCGGCTGTGTCCGCCGAGAGGGTGGATGACCTATTGCGCTCACTCGAGCTCGAGGCATCTTGGAAAAGAGGCCTCGAATACCGGCCGGCGGAGTTGACTGGTCCGCCCACTCTTTCCGGAAAGCCGACGACCGTAGGGAACGTTGTCGGGGACAGTTACGCCTTTCACGTCCACGCCCGAGGAGTACCGATCACCGATCATCTCGTGATTTCCGTTTTCGGTCCGGACAAGAAGTTCCTGGTCCGAGTGACCTTTGACCTCACGCGTGATCTCCTTGATCTGAAATTCCCCGGCGAGTTTTGACCTCAGAATGAGCGCGGGAGCGCCTGGAACTCATATCGTAATCGACATGTATGGGAACGCTGAACGTGATTTCATCGGACATCCGAACTGACGATTTGGGCTATCTTCTGGGCGCTTCCGAAGATGGAGCTCTGTATTTCGTGCGGTGGGCCAAAGAAAAGAACGTTACATTAACCAGAGTCCGAATCGCCAGCCCGAATTAAGGGCGGGTGGCACACCTACCGCCAACTGCATTCTACGATGCCTTGGGCCGCCGCGTCCGCAAGGCTGTCGGCAGCACAACGATTCGACTACGTGTATGAACTGGGTGGCCATGTCGTTCTGGACGCGCTCCCGAACGGGTTCTGGACGACCGGCTATGTCTATCTCAACGGCCAACTCGTGGCTCAGTACAGCGGCGCCAACACCGGCACAACGTACTTTGTGCACCGTGATCACCTCGGCTCCACTCGTCTACTGACCGGCATGAACCAATCGGTGTACGATTCGCTCGATTACCTGCCCTTCGGCGAGCAGGTCGCGGGCGGCACCGGCAGCAGCCACAAATTCACAGGCTACGAGCGCGACTCCGAGACCGGCGTCGACTACGCCATGGCTCGCCACATGAGCAGCAGCCTTGGCCGCTTCATGTCCCCAGACCCCTGGGGTGGCGACCGCCGCAACCCGCAAACTCTGAACCGCTACACTTACGTGGTTGACTGCAGCAACCATTCAAAGCCTTTCATCGCATTCGCCGTTGTCTCTTTTGACTTGATCGATCCACTCTCGGACGTGGAGGGGACAATTTTCGAGCTTGATGCCATCCGCCTCGCACCGGGCAAGAAATTTCACGGCATCCTGGTTGACAAGCGTCACGTCCTTCAAATCCAATTCGGTCTTGCGATATAGGCGGCGAACGCGCCGTCATGTCCTTCTATGGTGATGTGATCGTTCATTGTGTTCTCCTCGGATGACGACATTCATCCGGGCCTCCGCCGATGTCGTCGTCTGGATCGGCGGAGGCCCACTATCCGAGCGAGGCGGGCTCAGCCCGCGGCACGCATGACGGCCGCAGAGGTGGCAGCCTCTTTGATAAGCTTGGCTGTTTCCTTCGGATGAGACATGTAAGCCACATGGCTGGAATTGACTTCGATCGTCTTGGCATTGGCGCGCTTCGCCATCATGCGCTCCTGGTCCGGATTGATCGACCGGTCTTCGGTGGCCACCATGTACCAAGTGGGCTTGGTCCTCCAGGCGGGCGTCGTGACCTTGTGGGTGAACGAGTCGGCGGAGATCAAAACCTGCGACTCAGCCATGAATGCTGCCTTAGCTTCTGGAAGGTCTGCTGCGAAGTCGGCATGGAAGACTGCCGGGTCAATGTAGAAGTAGCCATCGTCGGTAGCTTTGATCCCTTTCGTGGCCGGCGGTAGGCCTTGCTCGATTGTGGCGCAGCTTTCCCCACTGTCCAGCGCGAAAGCGGCGATATAAACAAGTGCCGCCACCTTCGGATGATTACCGGCTTCCGTGATGACGGCCCCGCCGTAGCTGTGGCCGACCAGAATCACTGGCGCAGACTGCCGGTCGATCACGGCCTTCGTGAATTTCACGTCCTCGGCATACGAGGTCTCTGGGTGTTGCACCACCGACACCTTGTACCCATCATTCTTGAGGATGTTAAAGACGGCTTCCCAGCCGGAACCATCGGCGAAAGCTCCATGCACCAGGACCACGTTTTTGACATGCTGATTCATGACTATTCTCCTTTATACTGGGATTTCCATTTTGATCTCCCGGATGGGCACCCTTATACACCCAAGGCCCTTTCGCGTGACACAAATTGTGCGTTGCAGCCCGGAGAGGACCATCAGCCTGATTCGCACTGACTTGCAATCGACTGGAACTTCCGTTCCGAGGCATTTCTCGGACACCAACCTCCCTTTGAGCCCTTTCTTCGCCCCGCTGCTTTGTTGCACTCGCCGCGCCTCAGCCCGTTGCGACTTGCAGCGCCCAGATATGCCGGAGCATCGTTCCGAACAGGCGTCGCGTCAGGTGACTCTCAGCCAGCAACAGCCAGTAATACCGCGCATGCTTCACCAGCCGCCCGCCAAGCGAGAAATAAAAGAACGCCGGGAAGTGCAGCATCCGTTCATTACCATCGTTCCAGCGTCCCGCATCGTCTGGCAGGTCCTATTTTGGGTGATTGAAATCCAATAGAACCTTGCCACCACGCTCGGAGTGTTCGATTGCTTCTTTGATTTGGGACGGTTTGTATGTTGTGGTGATTTGCAAACTTAATTTGCCAGAAGCGACTACTTTTGTCGCCTCAGTCAGTGCCGCTCGCATTTTGGGGAGATACTCTTCGTAATACATCCAGAAGCCGTGGATATTCAACCTCTTGCCAATGAGATCGCCTTGCGGCACGTGAATCGGCAAACCACTGAGCCACGCATAGCTGACGAGATGAGCCCCAGAGAGAGCACGCTTGCCAACGTCGCTGTCGCTGGACCACCTACGGCATCAAGACCCAGGGATATTGGCATTCCGCCGGTTGCAATCTGAATTTGCTTTGAGAGTTCCGGCGATTCGACGCCAACGAAATCAACATTCAGTTTTTCAATTTCTGGGATAAGTTCGGGCCGTCTCACAATACCTACAACGTTCAGATCGCGCGATTGTGCAATCGCGATCAGGCATCGCGCAACGTGGGAGTTTGCTGCGTTTAACCTGAATCCGGCGTCATGAGCCAAACGCGATCTTTCAGAAGCTTGTTAACAGGGCCTTTGGAGGCTGTTCTGCCCTTTGTTGTGGAACCTCATTAAAAATGCGGTTCTGCAACAATGCGCTCACAAGCCTCCGACCTGCGCGCAGAGCGGTCTGGTGTGGCCTCTGACCTGTTTCTCGCGCAGGATTCAGGTTAAGTCTC
>JBARRP010000178.1:0-7645 GCA_049644285.1 Candidatus Acidiferrales bacterium
CAGGATTCAGGTTAAGATGAGAACAAAAAGGAGCACGGGAACCGATTACATCGGGCACTGAGTCCTGCTTCGGTAGAGCAACAGCGACGCAGCCTTCTCGTCTTCCCTCACTTTTTCAACAAAATCAGATGATTCTTGAAGTCTCGGCAAAACTAGCCTTGCCGTGCTTGTCAGGGTCTTAGCCGGAGGACGGCGAGCACGAGAATGGCTGTGAGGATCAGAATCGCCAAAGTCATGGCGGTGATCCATATTGTACAGCGCACGATGGTCGTGGTCTGTTTGTCCTGTTCTCTTCTTGATAGTTCGTTCAGGTATACGAAGGCATCGAGTTCATTGTTCCCGCCCCGAGGTTGTTGAGTCCAAGAAGCAAGTTCGTCGATCTTTTTGACGACCTCTTCATCCGACATGGTTCTGAGCCTTTTGTATTTTTCCATACTTGTAACCTCCGGGTTAAGTCGCCGGGCCTGAAGGAATATGCCGCCGGTGCCATTCGGCGCGCGCCTCCCGTAGCTGGATCACGAAGGCTTCCCGCGGCGGCTCATCGAAATTGGCTTGCGGCGAGCACATGTAGGCAGCCGCCTTTCCGAACCGCAAGAGCTGTTCGTCACTCATCTTTCGCAGTCGTGTGCGCACCTCGTCTGCGTCGGTCGGCTCGTGGAACGCGCCGCGTTTCTAAAACCGCCGCTGACCTGCTATGATGGCAGTCGACCACCCTTGATTGAACGATGACACCGCTCGCTCCCGACCAGCGCAAAGACCTTGCCCTTGGCGTTCTGAATCTCCTCAATGACGAAGGGGGCTTCGCAACGAAAACGAAGCTTCTGAAGCTTCTTTACCTGGCAGACATTGAAGCTTACAGGGATCAGCAGACTACACTGACGGCTTCGATTGGATTTTCCACCTGTACGGACCGTGGGCGCCAGAGTATGACCAACTCCTAAATCAGATGGCGGCTGAAGATCTGATCGAGATCCAAGCCGGAAACCGCCCCGATCTCGACACGCAATTCATTCGCCCACGTGCTAAAGACAACCTAGACAAACTTCCGATACCTGCGACCACATGGCTGGCAATCAAGCGCTTGGCCGAGCTGTGGGCGAGCGAACCCACGGGAGAGGTCTTGAATTATGTGTACTTTCACACGGAGCCGATGATGGACGCACAGCGCGGCGAACCCATTAACTTCTCTCGGGTCGCGCCCCGTGCAGAAGTTCCCTTCTACGTGAGGCCGAAATCCGTAGCAACTGCGACAGAGCTCCATGCAGCTAGAAGCCGGTTTCGGGAGACTTCTGGTAGTCCTGCGAATCTGTTTTGGGGGGCGAAAGCGCCTCTGACCCGTGATCGCCTTGAAAACCAGCCTCAGGCCTTCACTCCTCCGAGGTACGACGAACTCTTTGCCCGAGCGATCGAAACGCTGGACGACGAATCCGAATAGAAATGGCGGCGCCTGTTTTCTTTGACGACATCGTCACGCCATTCTACGAGAAGGTGGGATTGGACTATCGACGCCAAGTCCAAATCGGCCAACTCTGCTACACGCATGTCCTCTACGCCTATGAAAACCGCGAGCTCTGGAGGCCCGACCACTACGACGGCACGCAGACGCAGGCTCAGGTGTTCAGAATAGTTGCGGCACAAGCCGATGCCTACGCAAGAAATCTTCCCCTAGCGAGTCCGAAACTCGAGACCGATGAAGAGTTTCCAGTCGTGCGTGCAAAGAAGAGGCCGGTGGTAGTCATAAGGCCCGTTCCGGCTCAAGTCCCAATTCGCCCGCTTGCCGGCGGGCCCAGGATTGATTGGCCGCTAGAGATCATCGTTCCCACGTACAGCGTCGTCCGAAAAGACGACAGTGCAAAGTTCCCACCCGAATTGATTGAACGCGTGCGGCGGCTTGAATATCCAGAGTTCTTCTTTCTGCCGGATCGTCCTGGCGCACTGAGCCGCGACTCCTTTCTCCGCCTAGCGCGCATGACCAACTGTTCCCCGTCGCACCTAGAACCGACGCAGTGGAAGCTCGCCGATGAAGCCCTGCAGGTTCTTCTGGGACAAGTCAGGTTCTATTTCCAGGGGCCATATGAGGGAAAATACGCAACCGCGAGAGAGATGCCGCTGCGTCCATAGGCGTTCCAAAATCCCGCTGGGCGCATGGCGGCTAGCCACTGATTCCGCTTTGTTCACTGCAACCGGTTCGCTCATAACTCTGCTGGGAAGATACCGTAGCCGAAGTGCATAGCCGTTCGAATATGCACGGCGACGAGAGTATCACTCCTGGATTCCGTGCGGATCGGCCCCTTGGGCTGGAGGTGGCTTTGAGACAGCCCAGCTGGCATCGGGATCTTCAATCTCCAAGCGGCGAATTCCCTCTGGGAACCTAGCTTGTATTCCTTCGTACTCCGCCTTGTGTTTTGGATCAGGATGACTCCAATCGTGAATGTAGTAAACCGCGTGAATTTTGGCTTGAAGCATTTCCTTCGTGCAGCCAAAGCACGGCCGCATCGTAGTGTAGAGTGTGCTTCCCTCTATTGCGATGCCGAATCGAGCTGCTGAGAGAATCGCGTTCTGCTCGGCGTGCACGCAAATACAGAGGTCATACCCCGTACCGGACGGGTACTGGTCACGATGGGCACAACGATGACATCCGCCCTCCTCGCAGTTCCGCATGTCCTCCGGAGTACCGTTATATCCAGTCGAAATTACCCGGTCATTCCGGACAATAACGGCACCAATTCGATTGCCGAGGCAGTTCGCCCGCCTTCGTACGGTCATCGCAATACCCATAAAATACTCATTTGGCTCAGGGCGCTCTGGTCTGTCTGCGTTCATCGCGGCTCCTCGACATTTGAATGGCAAAAAATGGAGACCGGAGACTGGTACCTCAGCAGCGCCTCGAAGGCCTGCCTGACTCTGGCTCAGAAGTCTACACCCGCTTCGGGCAATCCGGCGCGCTCAGCGCGGTCCTGCGGTACGGCGTGTCCCTCCAAGGCCGGTGCCCCCGCGCGGCAAGGATCACCTGAAGGCGACCAACGAGCGGGCTTTCCTGGCGAGCCGTCGCACGGGAGTTAGAGGTATCGGAGCGGTTGGTTCGTCGGCTCGCTCTACGGCGCGGCAAAAACCTGTTCGCATCGAGCCATGCAAACCGTTGTCTTTCAGCAGCCGATTGAGTTGGTTTTTGCTGCGGCAAAGAAACCTGATTCTGCCGCATGAGGGGAGTGCAATCCCCTTCGTCATCTTCGGTGCAGCCTATGAGGTGATCATTACGGTTCCAGTGCGGCCCTCGTACACCATCGTAAAATTCTGCAAAAAGGTTCGCCCTATAAGTGCTTGATGTGGCTGGCCCCCAGCTACGAGATCTACACCAGCGAATGCACCATAAAGTCTTATGTTTAAGATCGGAACGAATACCTGGGCCATGTACATGTTTGTCATGTGCTGGCCACCAACGCCAGCGATGGGTCGCCTGTCAATGATTGGTAGTTTGATCTGGGCGGCGAGCAGATTGTCGATACAACTCTCCGAGGCACCGGTGTCGACGAGCGCTCTGACACCCTTTATGCCGGGAATTGGAGGTGGACCAGGTACGTCGGGCTTGAAGTTTGGATCGAATCCAATGTCGACTCCAAGTGTTGGTCCGTAAAGAACAAGCAAGTCTTTCCCCGAACCAGCGGGTCCGCTGTAAAAACCACACTTCACCTGTACCATCAACGACGCAGATGATACATCACCGATGCTGGCAATGTGATGGGCGGGGCGCCGATCTGGCGGATGAGGTAGGGGCCACTTCCGAACCGGTGGACAGCGTCCTCTGCAGCCTTTTCAAACGAATCGTAGACGCCAACCAGTTTGCAATCATGAACGAGAACCCATCTCCCCATGTGCTGGGCTTCCAGCTCGTCACGCATCGCTTCGTACGCTGCGATTTCTTGGTCGATTTGAGCCATGGCTAATCCCATCGCGTACGGGCCGAGAAGTGTGCTTGGTGCGCCACTCTACCCCATTTTTCTGCCTCTGGGCAATGGGCAATTTTGCCGCAAACGTTCCCCCAAGTGCATCGAGCACACAGGCCAATTGGTTTCGACTCTTCGATTCTGGCGAAGTCTCTCGAGTAGGAGTCTCCCTTGATGGGGGACGGGGTATCCGACCAGCGATTCGTCGGTGGCCTTCATGATCTTCGCCATGTCATTTCGGTACAATGGAATTGAGTCACACCGCTTCTCTCGAAAGCCTGAAATGCTTCGCTCGTGATCGCAACTGCACCGCGTGTCCTGGACACACCTGCCTATTTCCGAAGCCACTCGGCTAGGTACCTGTACTCCGAGCGCAGCCCTAAAAGCAATGCCGAAAAAAGCAGCACGGTGAGTAGGATCGCGACGAGGGCCGCCACAATCTGGATCGAGCGCGGCGCATGCAGTTTCAGCATGAATCGCCTCAGGTAGGTTCGCAGCAGCGAAAGCAGAAGAACCAGAGCGAAAAGGACCAACCCCGTCTCCCACTCGACCTTTGCGTGTATGACTACACCCAACAGAAGAAAAACCGCGGCTACGACCGTCGCGAGCTTGAGCCAATAACGAAAAAAGATGTCCCCTAGGCTCCGCGGAACGGAAAGCTCCACGATATGCCAACAAACGCTCCCAAAATTCGTCACCCACTTTGCATATTTCTGGTCTAACGCGTACTGATCGGACAAACCCTCGAGCATCCTGCCGACGATCGTCGTGCCACGAGCCAAGCTTTCTGCGGAAGTCTGCGGGTCCGACTTTGCACTGGCACCCGCAAACGTGCCCGCGATGATTTTGGTTGCGCTCTGGCTCAGTTCGCGTTGTGGTTTTTGTGCTGTCATCTCGTGCCTATTCCGAACACCAACTACGTCTTCGCTTTCAACCGGTCGCAGAATTTTTGCCAATCTACCGCAATGGCTTCTTGGGCCTCGCAGATCAGTTTCTCCCGCACGCGCTGGGTTTCTGGATCGGCATCCGGCAGTACGGCGGTGATGAGCCGCTCGGCTCCGTCCAGACGCCCTCGCAACATGTCGTGATAGCGCCAACTCTGGTCCCCGGTTCCCAAGAGCAAGGCAGATTTGCAACAGAATGCAGAGCATTTTTAGATCGGCGGCGGGGCGACAGCAGACGTGTGCGGAAAGGAAACGTGATGGGAGCCGCGCCGGTGATCTAAGAATGTATTGGACTAAACCGCTGCAAGACCCGTGTCCTATGGGTTTTGTTTGATGAATCGGAGAGGAGGCAGAGAGAACAAGCCGTAGGTAATGGCGGAAATGAGCTTGGTGAGCTGTGATGCGGGATCTTCTGCGAGCTTGCGCAGGGCAAAATGTGGGCCGTTTGACTGACCGCAAAAGGTTTTGAACGTCGTAAGACAACAGCAGTCCTTCGACTCGACAGCCTCGAGTTCGTGGCTAGGGCGAGTTGGATTCGCACAGGATCGATCATGATGTGTCTTTGATGGCCGGCGAAGAACGAACTTCGGGCAGAACCCTGATCGTGATCATCCGGCCTCGATGGCAGACGGGACATTCCCGCAAAGAACGGCCCGTGAGTCTCTCGTATCGATCACGATAGTCCTGGAGTGTCGCAGGCTCGGAAGAACTCTCACTTGGAGGAGCCATGCCTAGAAGTTGGCGGCAATGCTCCAACTTCTCCTTGCGGTGACGATTGCCGAGGAACCCGTAGTAACGAATGCGGTGGAACCTACTCGGTAGAACGGGTAGGAGGAATCGTCGGATGAACTCGTCCGCCGAGAGGGTCATGGTTTTCTGCCGATTGTTGTCGCGATAGTCCTTCCAGTTGAATTTCACGTGGCCGTCTTCGATATCGACGATCCGATGGTTGGAAATGGCGACCCGATGCGTGTAGCGGCCGACATAGTCCACCACTTGCTGTGGTCCGGCGAAGGGCGGTTTGGCGTAGACGACCCATTTCACGTCTCGCACCGGATCGAGATGACGGCTGAAAGCCTGCGGATCTTGCAGTGCCGCGAGAGAAGAGAAAAACTGTAACTTGCCGGAGTCGAAGGCTTCCTGCAGATACTTCAAGAACAAGCGGCGGAACAGACAGGACAGCACCTGCACGGGCAAGAAGAAGCCGGGTCGGCAGGACACCCTGCGGGTGCCATCGGACGAGAGTCCTCCACCAGGAACGACGCAATGCAGATGGGGATGAAGGCATCCACGCTCACAATACCCTGAGCGTAGAACACACGCATGTCCGAGTCCTCTACCCATTCCATCCGCTCCATGGCAATACCCTCCAGATCGTCCGCAGGCCGAAGCGGGGAGATGGCGCGGTCTCTGTCATCGACCCAACGGGGAGACGTCTGAAAATTCCGGTATGGATGCTGTTGCCAGATTGCTTCGAGATCAAAATTACCGAGCGACCGCAGTTTAGTAAGGAAGCTCTTCTCTCTCTCTCGTCGTTACTATCGCTACCCGACCCTGAAGGCCACGTTCACGATAACCTTCTGCAGACAGTTGTTGATGGATGCAAGGGAGGTGAGCGTGCGGCAACTACAACTTCTGGCTCTGAAGATCCCAACGGAAGACGTCGCCGTGCCGATGGACGCAACGGCACGAACCGAATTGATCGATCTCATGGCCCGCATTCTGGTGGTGATCTTTCAAGCGGAAGGAGGAAGAGTTGATGACAGAGATACAGTACAGTCCCAAGATTAAGGCGGAGCACCTGGCGCGCAAAGCCATCGTCTACCTACGGCAATCCAGCGATAAACAAGTACGGCAGAACAAGGAAAGCCAGCGTCTTCAATATGACGTGGCCGAGCGGATGCGTGCCCTGGGCTGGAAGGAGGTGGAAATTATCAATTGCGATCTTGGATCCAGCGCGGCCATCGCTTCCGCGCGCCGCGATGGATTTGAGCGTGTGCTCAGTTCGGTACGAGAGGCCTCGCGACTGTCCCGCATGGACAAAGACTGGTGCCGTTTGCTGGAGGTGTGCCAGATTTTTGGAACCCTGATCGCCGACGAGCAACAGGTGTATGACTTGAACTATCTCGATGACCAGCTGGTCCTTGGAATCAAGGGAACACTCAGCGTCGTCGAGCTTAAGGTCCTTCGGCAACGATTGCAGGCGGGCCAAGAGTCCAAAGCACGCCGCGGTGAGCTGTTCAAGAGACTTCCGGTCGGCTATGTCCTGGACCCCATGGGCAAGATCGTGTTTCATGCCGATCAACGGGTTTGCGAGGCCATTCAACTCGTATTCGCGAAGTTTCGTGAACGGTGGAGCGTGCGGCAAACGTTCCAATGGTTTCGAGATCAGGACGTAGAGCTACCAGCCAACCCGATCCAGGGAACGCGGCTAGTCTGGAAGATTCCCACCCAGAGCTTGGTCCGCGACATTTTATGCAATCCCTTCTATGCCGGCGCATATGTCTGGGGCCGCCGCCCGGTCGCAACTTTACTGATCGAGGGCAGGCTAGAAAAACGTCAGAGTGCCACGCGGCGAGCGGAAGATTGCCGGGTCTTCATCCGCGATCATCACGTAGGTTATATTGACTTGATTGGATAAGAACGAAGGCTCCGTTCGAAGCCGGGTATTCTACGGTTGGAGGACCAAGAACCCGGAAAGGAAGGAGCCTTCGATGGTTCTTATTGGATGTGATTTTCACCCCAGTTGGCAACAGG
>JBARRP010000179.1:0-17317 GCA_049644285.1 Candidatus Acidiferrales bacterium
GTCTCGACACAGCGAAATTCACCCCGCGAAAATAGGTCGCGACCGTTGCGCGTGCTTGCCCCAGCGCATTACCCGGATCGAAACCGGCTGCTCAAAGCTCACCGCTACCAATCTTCCGAGACTGCTCCCGGCGCGATACGGACTCTTGACGCGTCCGCATCAAAGGCCTAGACTTCCCGCTAGTCCCTCCTCCAACTTCAAGCTCAAGGAGGTCGTCATGTCCGAAGCCGCCGTTCAACGATTCGACGAAGCGAAACTAAACGAGTTCATGATGAAGGCGATTGGCGAGATGGGCGCGGCTATGAACGCCGCACTGATTATCGTTGGGGACAAGCTCGGCTTGTATAAGGCGATGGCTGGCGCCGGCCCGATGTCCTCAGAAGAATTAGCGAAGAAAACAGGCACCAACGAAAGGTACATCCGCGAATGGCTGGCGGCCCAAGCGGCCGGAGGTTTCGTCACCTACGACTCAGCCACTCGCCGGTTCACGCTTCCGCCGGAGCAGGCGTTCGCCCTCGCGGTGGAAGATAGCCCTGTTTTCCTCCCCGGCTATTTTGAAATTGTAGCTGCATGCATGAAGGACGAGCCGAAAATCACCGAGGCGTTTCGCACCGGCAAAGGTGTGGGCTGGCACGAACACGACACCGGTCTTTTCGCCGGCACCGAACGTTTCTTCCGGCCCAACTACCGAGCTCATCTGATCCAGGAATGGATTCCGGCCTTGGGTGATATCGAAAGCAAACTAAAAGCCGGAGCGCGCGTCGCCGACGTCGGCTGCGGCCTGGGAACTTCGACCATCCTGATGGCGCAGGCGTATCCGAAATCCACCTTCGTCGGATTCGATTACCATCCAAAGTCAATCGAGATGGCCCGCGAAGCGGCAACGAAGGCCGGTGTTTCGGACCGCGTGAAATTCGAAGTAGCTTCTGCCAAAGAATATCCCGGCAAGGGCTACGACTTTGTCGCGTTCTTCGACTGCCTGCACGACATGGGCGACCCGCAAGGGGCTTCCAAGCACGTCCTCGAATCGCTCGATCCCAATGGCGCGTGGATGCTTGTCGAGCCCTTCGCCGGCGACAAGATCGAAGACAACCTCAATCCGATCGGCCGAATCTTCTACGGCGCCTCGACGATGCTCTGCACTCCGGCGTCAAAGTCCCAGGAAGTTGGTCTGGCCCTTGGCGCTCAGGCGGGCGAGGCTCGTTTGGGGCAGATTCTCAAGGCCGCCGGTTTCACGCGTGTTCGCCGCGCTACTCAAACGCCTTTCAATCTCATTCTCGAAGCCCGGCCATAAACGGTCGACTTCAAAACGAAGCAGGTCTGTAGGGGCGGTTCGCGAACCCAGGGTTTGCGTCCCGGTCGCAGTGGCGGGACCGCCCGCGCGTCCGCATCCTCAGTTCTCCCGCCGCCGAACGAAAGCCTTTCTCAACACTGAGGCGGCCGCGCCGTGGAGTTGCGCGCGGAATTTTCCCGCCGCCCGCCGCGCAGTCTCAAGCAACGACGGATCCAGCAGGAACGCGCAGCGGTCAACGAAGGGCCCTTCAACGGCCGCCGCGCGCCTTTCCCTTCCACGCGGTTCGCTGGCGCCAAGCTGCTGATAGATTTCGTGGTCCCGCCAGAATTCGCCGAACTCCTCCTTTCTCCAACCGAGAGCCTTTCCCAGCGCCACGTAAAACTCCTGGCGGAAGAGTTCGACCATTTGCCGCTCGGCGACGAGCCGGCGCGCGCTCTTTTCCGCCCGCGCTTGCTTGCGTGCCTTGCCTTTCTTCGGTCGCGATTTCTGCCGCTGCCGGGTGAGGATTCCGAGCCGGCGCGGGAACTCGGCTTCGACGTACATCACCATTTCGAGCAGCGATTCACGGCGGATGGTCTCGAGCATTTCGCCGTAGTGGCCCGGGTGGACGATGCTGGTAGGCCGATTGAATTCCCGCGCGTAGGAATCGAGAAAATTCGCGACGAGGCCTCCGCGCTCGAGTGCCGAAAGCACCTGCCATGCGGTTTCCTGCGCGCGCACCGCGATTTGACGGGGAGTCAATCCCATTGGAAATCCTCTACGTCTACGCGATTGTGCCCCCGGCTGCAACTTAAAATAGAGGAGCGCAAGACAAGCCGGAAACACGGTCAAACGCAGGGGCCGAACTTCACTGACCGGATTCTGGCATCACGATCGCCCAACCTGAAAAGGTTCGAAGGGTGCATAGCTCTGTGCCTGCCGGTCTCTCATCGCGGGCCCGCCTGCCAATAAACCAGTCGGCGATGCGAAAAAAAAGGCCCGGGAATTCTCCCGGGCCCTTCCCATCGAGATTGGTCTTCAAACCTCTAACTTCAAACCTCTGTTCTTTCAGTGTATCGGCGGAACGGTGGGGCGCTCGACGCTGCGGCGACCGCCGCCGGGCAGCGGCCGAACCGGCAGCTCGATTTGCGCGCCAAGCGCAATGTCGAGAACTTGATCGGCAGTCCGCACGTAGTGGATCTGCAAACCTTCCAGCATGTGAGGCTGCAGGTCCTCCTTCAAGTTTGGCTCATTCTCTGCGGGCAGGATCACCTCGCTGATTCCGGCGCGCTTCGCTCCGAGCACCTTTTCTTTGATCCCACCAACGGGCAGGACAACGCCCGAAAGTGAGATCTCGCCTGTCATGGCCACCCGCGGGCGCACCGGGCGTGCACTCAGCAAGCTGACCAGCGCCGTGACCATCGCCACCCCGGCCGACGGCCCATCCTTCGGAATCGCTCCCGACGGCACGTGAATATGGATATCGTGTTTGCGGAAGAAATCCGGATCGATGCCGTAGCGCTCGCCGTTCGCGCGTACCCAGGTCAGCGCCGCGCGCATCGACTCCTGCATGACTTCGCCCAGATGCCCGGTCATGGTGAACTGTTTTCCCCCGCGCATTTGGCTCGCCTCGATGAAGACGATGTCGCCGCCCGCCGGAGTCCATACCAGCCCGACCGCAACGCCCGGCTTCTTCACGCGTTCCTCGACTTCCTTTTCCGCGTGTACCTTGGGCACACCGAGAACCTCGTGGACAACTTCGGGCGTGACCATCAGCTTGTCGGCCTGGCCCTCCGCCAGCCGGCGCGCCTGCTTGCGAACCAGCGTCGCGATTTCGCGTTCGAGGTTCCGCACACCCGCTTCGCGCGTGTAGCTGTGAATGATCTCGTGCAGGGCCTCGTCGGTGAACTCAATCTGTTCGCCGAGCTTCAGCCCGTGCTCGGTCGCCTGCCGCGGGATCAGGTATTTCTTCGCGATATGGATCTTCTCTTCCTCGGTGTAGCCGGGCAGCTCGAGAATCTCCATGCGGTCCCGCAGCGGTTCCGGAATCGGGTCCATCCAGTTCGCTGTGGCGATGAACAGCACCTTCGACAGATCGAACGGCACATCGAGATAATGATCGCGGAAATTGGCGTTCTGTTCCGGATCGAGAACCTCCATCAGCGCCGCCGACGGATCGCCGCGGAAATCACGCCCCAGCTTGTCCACTTCGTCAAGCATGAACACCGGGTCCAGTGATTCCGCGCGGCGAATGCCCTGGATGATTTGTCCGGGCAGAGCTCCGATGTAGGTGCGGCGATGGCCGCGGATTTCCGCTTCATCGTGCATCCCGCCGAGCGAAATCCGCACGAACTTCCGTCCCAGCGCTCGCGCGATGGATTTTCCGAGCGAGGTTTTGCCTACACCCGGAGGTCCGAGGAAGCACAGAATCGGCCCTTTCATCGCCGGCTGCAGCTTCTTCACCGCCAGATAATCGAGGATGCGCTGCTTCACCTTCTTGATATCGTAGTGGTCTTCTTCCAGGATTGCTTCGGCCTTCGCGATGTCGATGTCTTCGGTCCCGGAAGTCTTCGTCCAAGGCAGCGAAGTCATCCACTCGAGGTAGGTGCGTGAAACCATGTATTCCGCCGAAGCGGCAGTCATGCGCGCGAGCCTCTTCAACTCGCGATCGCATTCCTTCTTGGCTTCGGCCGGCATCCCGGACTCTTCGACCTTCTTGCGCAGTTCGTCCACCTCGGCCTGGCCTTCGTCGGAATCGCCCAGCTCCTTCTGAATCGCTTTCATCTGCTCGCGAAGCAAAAACTCGCGCTGGCTCTGGTTCACCTGCTCCTGCACCTGCTCCTGAATCTTGTTGCGCAGTTCCAGCACCTCCCGCTCTTTGCTCAGTTCCCGGATCAGGATTTCCAGGCGCTTGCGGACGCTGAAAGTCTCCAGAAGTTCCTGCCGCAGCATGGTTGTGAGCGACGGCAGCGTCCCCGCCACAAAGTCCGCCAACCGGCCGGCAGGCTCAATGTTGAGCACAACACCTTGCAGGTCATCTGAAAGCTGCGGCGACCGCGCCACCACTTCCCGGAATAGTTCCTGAGTGTTGCGCACCAGAGCGGTCAGTTCCGCATTTGTTTCATCTTCGAGATCGGGTTGCAATTCGACCTTGGCGCTCAGGAAGGGCTTCAAGCCCAGAATCTCGACGACGCGAAATCGCTCCAGTCCTTCGAGAAACACCACCACATTCCCGTTGGGCATTCGCACCTGCTTGTGGACCTTGGCTGCGGTTCCCACGCCGTGCAGGTCGCTCCCCGACGGGTCTTCGTTCCGAGGATCGAGTTGGGCTACCACGCCCAGCACTTTCTCCCCGGCATTCAATGATTCAAGCAGGGCCAGCGAGCTTTCTCGCCCTACCGTCAGCGGCATAACTGCTCCGGGAAACAACACCGTGTCGCGAACGGGTAAGATCGCGAGCTCTTGTGGAATCTTATAAGCTTTGGTTGTCACTCTAACCCCCTGTGGCGCTCCTATGAGAGTATATCGGCCACCAAACCCTTAGATGCGAGGAAAAAGGGAAATGGCTCGACCGGCTTCATTACATCTATAAAGTTGCCTTAGTATAACAGACTAAACAATCATGTCAATAGCTCCAAGTACATGTATATAAAAGGCTTGCTACATTCAAGAATTCCCCTGTTTATCGGTATCTAGTCGGTCTCGTGGTCGCGGAAACGCTAGGCACCGCTGGCTTTAGACCATGGGTCGAGGAAAGCTCGAGTTAACCAAGGTGATCGCTTCTTCCCGCGTGTGGATTCGACCATCCAACTGGGCGTCTTCGACCAGACCAAGGATTTCCCGAAAAAGCGGCCCCGGAGTGAAGCCCATCTCCTTCAGGTCGTCTCCAGTCAGAAGGCGGGCAGGGCGAACCTCTTCCAGTGGCGTTTCTGCCACGAAACGTCGGACGAACTCGTAGTTATCGAGGTTGCGATGGCTCGAGAGGCAGTCTAGACGGTGCAGTTCGAGATGCTCCTCGAAGCGATTCAGGCGGACGAATCGCTTTAACGTGGACGGCCGCATGGCCGGCGCATCCTTGAAGCGCAGGTGATTGGCAACCAGCGCGGCCACTTGGGCCGTGTCATCGCCTGAAAAACGCAGGCGGCGGCAAATGTCCTCCGCCATGCGCGTTCCGACCTCGGCGTGATGATCGAAGCGAATTCGGTCCTCCGGCCGCGCCGGCGGAGAAAAGGTCGGAGGCTTTCCCACGTCATGCAGAAGGACTCCCCAAGCCAGACTTGCGGAACATCCGGAGGGAAGTTGCCCGAGCATGAGCAGCGTGTGCGTCCACACATCCCCTTCGGGATGGAACTGCGGCGGTTGCTCCACACCCTTCATCGCGGAAATCTCCGGCAGGAGGACTTGGAGCAATCCTGTCTCGTTGAGCAATTCGAGGCCGCGGCGGGCCGCTCCTTCAGTGAGGATCTTGGTGAGCTCGTCGCGCAATCTCTCCGCGGACACCTCGAGGATGCGCGCGGGAAGCCGCATGATGGCCGCTCGGGTTGCAGACTCGATCTCGTAGCCAAACCGGGCGGCGAAGCGCACGGCGCGAACCATTCGCAGCTTGTCTTCGCGAAAGCGCTCGTCGGGGTTGCCGATGGCACGAATCAGGCCGGCGCGGAGATCGTCGCGCCCACCCACAAAATCGAGCACCTCTCCGGTGCGTGGATCGAGCAGCAGGGCATTGATCGTGAAATCGCGCCGCCTCACATCTTCCTCTGCTGACGATGCATACACGACGTGGTCGGGATGCCGGCCATCGGAATAGCCCACGTCCGAGCGGAACGTGGCGATTTCGACTTGAATTGAATCCTCGACAACTACAATCACGCCGAACTGCGCCCCCACCGCCAAGCTCTGCGGGAAAAGCCGCTGCACGCGGTCGGGAGTCGCATCGGTGGCCACATCGTAATCCTCCGGCTCGCGCCCAAGAACCAAATCGCGCACGCATCCGCCGACGAGATAGGCCTGATGGCCTGCCTCGCGCAGCACAGCGCAGATGCGGTCGGCGAGCTCCCGAGGAGTCATGAGAGAAGGTTACAGGGGCCAGCCGTCGGGTGTCGAGTGCTCGAACCGGCCATCAGTTGTCAGCTCTCAGCCATCAGCGATCAGTGAGCGGTGCGCCTGCGTTTGTAGCCCAGGTCCCAGCCTGCTGAGTGTCGGCCTGAACTGAGGGGTTTTTTTAAGATAGATCGCGCCGTCAGAAAGCGCCCCACGGTGTTGTAGTCCGGGTCTTCAGACCCGGGGATTTTCCGAGCGGCAGCCCCCGTCGCCATTTGTCGGGGCTGACGTGAGGATTTCTGGCTGCGTCGAATTCGGGTCCAAAAACGTTGCGACGGAGATTGCCTGATTGCTGACAGCTAAGACTCTCACTCGCCACAAGCTCTGTTTTTTCGCTCATTCGCCATCTTTCCCCAGCGAGCCGCCAAGTTGAATCTTGCTGAACCCGAAGCGGTCGCGCAGGTGATCGGCCGCGCGTGCCAGGCGCTCGAGTTTCTCTCTTCGCCCGGCGTCGATCAGATCGAGCTGCCCCGAAGCGGACGTGAACGAGCTGAGCGCCACTCCGACCAACCGCAGCATTGCCGCCCCATCCCACGCGCTCGAAAATAGACTCTTCGCAGTCGCGAGGATGATGGGATCGAGGTCCGTCTCCTCGGGCAGCGTCCGGCTGCGCTCGATGCTTTTGAAATTGGCAAAGCGCAGCGTCACGCTCACGGTCCGTGCATACAGGCCCGAATCGCGCAACCGCTTCCCTGCCTTTTGGCACAGGTAACTCAACGTGGTTTCGAGCAGCTCCCGATCCCGCGTATCGACGCCGAAAGTCTGGTTGTGCGAAATGGACTTCGGCTCGCCATCAAGGAGAAATTCGTACGAATCCTGCCCGACGGATTTTCGATGCAGCGCCGTGCCCCACTGCCCAAAGAATTCTTCCAGTTTTTCCTGCGGTACCGCCGCCAATTGGCCGACGGTCTGAATTCCGAGGCCGTTCAAGGCTGCTTCAGTCACCTTCCCGATTCCGGGAATCTTTCGAACCGAGAGCGGCGCGAGGAATCGCGCTTCGCTTCCGAGAGGCACCCAGACCAAGCCGCGCGGCTTGGCTTGGTCGGATGCAACCTTGGCCACGAGCCGCGTCGCGGCGAGACCACCGGAGCATGGCAGCGCGGTCGTTCGCGTGATTTCGCGCAGAAGCTGGTTCGCGGCGGAGAGCGATGGTCCGTGAAGGCGCTCGGTTCCGCCCAGATCGAGATACGCTTCATCAATCGAAGCCATCTCCACGGTCGGAGAATACTTCGAGAGAATCGCAGTGACTCGATCGCTCCACTCCGAATAGAGCTGGTGATGTGGTTCCAGGAAAATGGCATGAGGGCACAGCTTCCCGGCCGTCCGCAGCGGCATCGCAGACTGAATCCCATAACGCCGGGCTTCATAACTGGCCGCCGAAACCACTCCGCGCTGGTCTGGCCGGCCGCCGACCACGACGGGCAAGCCGCGCAATTCAGGACGTGTCAGCAGCTCGACCGAGACGAAGAAGGCGTCCATATCCACGTGCAGGATTGCGGCCGACGAGGCAAAGGAATCCGGCGCCGGAGTTGGCGCGGCATCATGCTTGGCGCGGAATCGGGCTAGCTTCGGCATGGCGGCAGCAGAAGCTAACTATACAACGAGCCAAGAAAACGAGGCACACGAAGCAAGGAGGTAGAGGCATCAAAGGATGTAAGAGACGTGGAGGGGAAGAAGCTGCGAGAAGGGAAAAACTCAGAACGAATTTCTAATCTCTGTGACTCTGTGGGCTCTGTGGCTATGCCGTTCTTTCGGCCGAGAAGACGCGGGCGATGCCCGCAAGGTCGCCCGTCACGCACAAATCCTTCCAGCCCTGGCGCGATTCGAAGATTCCGCGCACATGATCCAGTGAGTTGTAGCCTAACTCGAGAACGAGAATTCCGCCGCTCGCCAGCCAGCGTTCCGCTTGGTCGATGATTTGCTCATAGATCTCTACGCCGGTCGGACCGCCAAACAGGGCGGCGGGAGGTTCATGGTCGCGAACTTCGCGCGGCAGCTCTTGCTCCTCGTTCTTGCCGACGTAGGGAGGGTTGCTGACAATCAAATCGAATCGCGGCGCCTCCCGTAGGGGCACGGCATGCGGTGCCCGCTGAGGCAACAAACTCTCATGCTGGTTCCCACCGCAGCCCTCGAGCAAGTTGCATTGCAGGAAATGAATCCGGTCGGCCAGGTTGTGTCGCACAGCGTTGCGCCGGGCGACCTCGAGCGCCTCCGCCGAAACATCCGTGGCGAAAATTTCGGCTCGCGGCAACTCCTTCGCCAGCGCAACCCCGATGCAGCCCGACCCGGTGCCGACGTCGCCAATCTGCAAACGCTCCCCTCGCCGCTCTCCACCCAGCCGTTCGAGCGCAACCTCGATCACGTGTTCCGTCTCGGGCCGCGGAATCAGCACCGCCGGCGTGACTTCAAATTCCAGTCCCCAGAACTCCTGCCGTCCGGTCAGGTATTGCGTAGGCACGCCGCTCGCCCGCTTCGCGACAACTTGAACGAACTTCTCCGCCGTCGCGGAACTCAGCAGCTCTTCCGGATGGCTGTAGAGCCATGCGCGATCGCAGCCAAGCGCGTGCATTAGAAGAAGCTCCGCGGCAAGCGAGTGCGACGGCACGCGCGCCTCGCTCAGCCGCGCCATCCCTTCCCGCAGCGCGCCTCGAACGTCCAGCCGCTCCGTTGCCGTCTTCGCGTTCATTCTCATCTGCCGAATCAGAAGCTCGTTGCGTCCGTAGGGGCCACGGCACGCCGTGCCCGGTAAAGGCGATCCCGCGCTTTTCCGTCTCACGCTTCGACCAGCTCCTGCTTCAGCCGCGCCGCCTCGAAATGCGTCACCAGCGCATCCACAATCGGTCCGAGCTTGCCATCCATCACGTCGGTGAGCTGGTGCAGCGTCAACCCGATGCGGTGATCGGTCACGCGATTCTGCGGGAAATTGTACGTGCGGATTTTTTCCGAACGATCGCCGGTCTTGATTTGCCCGCGGCGCTCCGCGGCAATCTGCTGGTGCTGCTTTTCCTGTTCCATTTCGTAGAGCCGCGCTCGCAGCACGCGCATGGCCTTAGCCCGGTTCTTGATCTGCGATTTCTCATCCTGCTGCGAGACGACCAGACCCGTCGGGATGTGCGTGATCCGCACGGCGGAATAAGTCGTATTCACCGATTGCCCGCCCGGTCCCGACGAGCAGAAAGTATCGACGCGGATGTCTTTCGGGTCGATTTTGATGTCGATCTCGTCCGCTTCGGGCAGCACCGCCACCGTTGCCGCTGAAGTGTGAATCCGCCCTTGTTGCTCCGTGGCCGGGACGCGCTGCACTCGATGCACCCCGCTTTCGTACTTCAGCTTCGAGTAAACTTTCTGGCCCTGGATCGCGGCGATGATTTCCTTCACGCCTCCGATCGACGACGCGGAGCTGTCCAGCACCTCGACGCGCCAACCTTGCGTTTCGGCATAGCGCGAGTACATTCGAAAAAGCTCGCCGGCGAATAGCGAAGCCTCGTCGCCGCCCGTTCCCGCGCGGATTTCGAGGATGACGTTTTTCTCGTCGTTCGGATCCTTCGGCAGAAGCAAAAGCGTCAGCTCCCTGACAACCGCCTGCTGCCGCTCTTCGAGTGTGCGTTGCTCCTCGTGCGCCATCTGCTTCATTTCCGGATCGTCCGTCTCCGCGAGCAACTGCTTCGCGCCGACAAGCCCTTTCTCGATGTCCTTCCACTCGCGATATTTTTGGACCACTTCGGAAAGCTCCGCGTGCGTCTTCGCAAGCTTCTGGTAGCGCGCAGAGTCCGACAATACTTCGGGCGAGGAAAGCTGCCGGTTCAGCTCTTCATACTTCGCCTCGATCTGATCGAGTTTCTCGAACAACGTCAAATGAGCCATGGAAAGCCTCAAAAAATGCAGTACAAAGTGATGAGTGACAAGCAAGAAACGAAAAGACAAAGAGGCATCGTCCCGGATTGAGCGCCGGGATCAGGTGAGAAGCGCTAATAAAATGAGGCTAACACCTTCGATCTACCTACACTCACAATAGCCACGATTCTTGGATGTGTCAAACGAAACTGCGGATTCGCGTGCAGTGGTGGCTCAACACTCTTGCCTGTGCGGACATCAATCCGGCTCCGGACGCGAATCCATCCGAGGCTGGCGCCATGAGTGAGATTTCGCCACGCTGGAGGCTGATTGCAGCGTGTCCGGGCTATACTACGCTACGGGCGTTCCATGAGCGATCCCGCAACGCTTTCACCTGCGACCGGCGCCGCTGACGACGGCGAGATGCTGTGGGGCTTCTGGTACCCCGCGCTGCGCAGCAGCGAAATCCGCGGCCGCAAGCTTGCGACGGCGACGCTTCTCGAAGTGCCGCTCACGCTCGGGCGCGACGCCGCCGGCAAAGTCTTCGCCCTGCGAAATGTGTGCCCGCACCGCGCGTTTCCGCTCTCCCTCGGCCACTTCGACGGCCGCACCGTCGAGTGCAGTTACCACGGCTGGCAATTCGACGCGCAGACCGGCCAGTGCCGCCTGATCCCCTCGCTCACCGCGGATTCAAAACTGAAATGTGACCGCATCTACGCTGGCAGCTACCCGTGCGAGGAGCGCGATGGCTACGTCTGGGTTTTCATGGCCAATCCGGAAGGGCGCATCGAAGACCGCGCAGCGCTTCCTCAGGTCCCGGACCTGCCGAAGTACAGCGAGCGCTATCGCATCGCCTATCTTTCGGCCGATCTCCCCTGCAGCGTCGATCACGGCATCGTCGGCCTGATGGATCCAGCGCACGGGCCGTTCGTCCATCAAGCGTGGTGGTGGCGCAGCCGCCGCAGCATCCGCGAAAAGGAGAAGGCCTTCGAGCCGATCCCGAACGGCTTCCGCATGAGCCCGCATGCGCCTTCCTCAAACAGCGCGCCCTACAAGCTGCTGCGGATTTATGGCGGTGAGATCACCACGCAGATTGACTTCGTGCTCCCAAACCTCCGCATCGAGCAGGTTCGCTGCGGCCCTTACTGGTTCTGTGACCGCACCACCGTCACGCCGATCCGCTGCAACCTCTGCCGCCTGGATTTCTGCGCCGCATGGAATTTGTTCCCGTGGATGCCGTTTGTCGTGCCGATTCTGAAATTCTTCGGGAAGCGATTCATCGCGCAGGATCAGGGCGTGATCGAAAAGCAGCAGCCGGGATTGAAGGTCCAGCCGCGAATGATGTTGATTGATGACGCTGACCGCCAGGCGCGGTGGTATTTCGAACTGAAGGCCGCCTATCTTGCCTCGCTGCGCACCGGCGAGCCCATGAAGCATCCAGTGTCAGGCCCCATCACCCTTCGCTGGCGCTCCTAGCTTCCGTATTCTTGTTTTTAGCCCCGGCAGGGAGCCGGGCAAGCTCGACGAAGAGTCTCTCTTGCCCTCACTTAAGTTCACATCTGAAGCCACGTGCCGCATGCTTGCCCTTTGCTAACGCAATTTGGACAGATCGAAATCGACCACGACCTGCTGTCCATCCGGTTTCAGCACCTCGATCTGGACCGGGGCGGAAGCGATTTTCATGATCTCATATTGTAATTCGATCTCAGCGCCACTCAGGTGGCTCGAACCTTCACCGCCGGACGAGTAGGTTGGCTGGCCGCGAGTCTTCCGAGCCGCAATTTCGTGGCCTTGCACTACGCGCACCGTAAAGTCGCGCCAGAAATCGTCAGCACGAACGTGAGCGGCCCCGGGCTCAGAAGGCAGCATGTCTGGATAGGACGGCGTCAGCGCAATCGAAACGCGCACGATGAAGATGGCAGGCCGGGCGAGGAAATCCTCTTGCGCTTTCTGCGCGCTGTATCCCGGCAAAGCCATTGTCCGCTCGACGACCTGCGCATACGGCGTTCGCACTTCAATTTTTGAAATGCTGGGCCCAGCCTTCGGCACCGGAAGCAGGCGCTCATATTGGCTGAAAAACTCCGCGGTTCTCTCATCGTTCCGGCTTCCCAGAAAATAAGCGTTGCGGATATCAGTCGAGGACAACGGCTGTTGGTATGCTGCGAGCCGCGCCGACGGCAACAATCCGAGAATCAGAACTCCGAAAGCGGCTCTTGCGTTGAAGGGCATGGCTCTCTCCGCTCCTGCCATTTAGTTTAGACGGACCGGAGGCGAACTTGGTGCAACGCGGCGCACCATTGTCCCGCCGAAGTTACCCCTCGAGGGAGCAACAGGTGTTGTAGCCCGGGACTTCCGCGTTCTGCGCGTCCCGAAGTTTTTCGCCCGGAAGACCCGGGGCTTTTCCGACCGCCAACCTCGCGGTTCGTCAGATTCGCGGCTGTTTTAACGGCGGCTTCCCGAGCAATATCAATCCGTAATGCTGCTCAGGAACGGATAATGATCGGCGGCGCCCATGAAGAAAAGCATCGGAAACGACAACCAGAAAGCCGTCCGCGTGGCGATGAAAGACCAACGGGCCAGCCGCGCCGCTTCGGGCGGCATCGGAGTGCCGTTTTCTGCGTTCGCGCGAGTCCACAGAATCAGCCGCTTTTGCGCGCGCCACACGATGCCCCAGGCGTTCATCAATATCACCAGGCCCAGCCCACCACCAATGCTGATCGAGAGATGACTGTTCGAAGACTGCGGGTTTGCGTTGAGCCGCAGCACGACGCAGGATGCCGCGATCACGACGATCGCAATCGGAAACGCGCGCACCCAGCCGTTGTCGAACGCGCCCTTCATCGGAAGTTGCAGCGCATAGAGCAGCGCGTAAGCCACCAGCCACGTCAGGAACCAATAGCCGAGCCACGTCCACTCAAGGCTCGGATTGCCGGCGTTCTGCGCATCCGCCTTCAAAACCAGCATGAAGTAGCGCAACCCAGCCAGAACCGTAATCAGAGCCGACCAGCGCAGCCACCACATCGCCCGTGACATCAGCGTCGGATAGACTTTCGCCCGCACAGAGCCCTCGAGCTCTTTCATCGCCGGTATGCCGACCAGATTCAAGAAGTAGAGCAGCCCAATCCAGATGAACCCGGCGACGAAATGCACCCAGCGCAAGGTCATTTCCTCGTTTGCAGTGCCGCCCCGCGGGAAACTCACGGATTGTGCGCAGGCGTTGGCGAGGGTCGAGAAGGAATGCAGACTCATAGTTGCCTCCGCGGCTAAGCTATATAAACTCGCGCGCGGCTGTCAATTCGCGGCGCCCAGGCGCGTGAGCGCCCACCCCGCATGTTCGGAGATCAAAGGATCAGGAGAAGCCGCGAGGCGTTCGAGGGTCGCAATCACCCGCGAATACGATTCCGATGCGGGCGTCACGCCCGAGTTGCCCAGAGCGATACACGCGTTTCGGACCAGCCCGCGCCACTTCGCTCGCTTCACCGCGCTGCCACGGAAGATTTCGCGAAAGTCTTCCTCGCTCATTGACGCCAGGAACTCGAGTTTCGGCGCGAGCAGCAAATTGGAATATTCCGTCTTCAATTTTCCGTTCTCTTGTTTCTGAAGGAAATTCCGCGGGAGGAATGGCGTAAGCGGGGTCACCGGAGCTTTTTGATTCCAGGGACAAACGTCCTGGCAAATATCGCAGCCGAAAACCATGCGGCCGATCGCAGTTCGGAATTCCGGGGGGATCGCGCCGCGCAGCTCGATCGTGAGATAAGAAATGCACCGGCGCGCGTTGAGAAGATACGGCTCGACAATCGCTCCCGTCGGACAAGCTTCGATGCATAACCGGCAGTTGCCGCAAAGATCGGCGGGTGGCGCTTCGCCAGGCGCCACCGTCGGTTCGAGTTCAAGATCGGTGAGAATCACCCCGAGAAACAGCCAAGATCCGAGTTGCTCATTGATAAGGCAAGTATTTTTCGCCAACCACCCAAGGCCGGCATATTTTGCAGCCACGCGCTCGACAATCGGGCCCGTATCCACATAGACGCGCGCGCGGAAAACCTCCGAAAATTCTTCGCGCATCGCGCCGGCAAGTTTTTGAAGCTTTTCGCCCAGAACCTCGTGGTAATCGTCGCCCCACGCATAACGCGAAATCCAGCCGCGCGGCTCTTCGTCGGATGGCGGAACCTGCGTCGAATACGGATGCGGCGTGTTGTAGTTTAGCGCGACGACAATCGCACTCCGCGCGCCCTCGAGCACTCGCGTCGCGTCAAGGCGCCGGGGATCATACATATATTTCATCTCCCCAGCGTAGCCGCGATCGAGCCACTCCTGAATATTCTCGATGTTGGCAAGATCATCTACCGGCGCGACGCCGCAAAGATCCAATCCAAGCTCCCTCGCCTTCCCGAGAATCCATCGCGTTCTCTCCGCCGCAGGCACGGCTCCATCATGCCTCAGAACCTCGCAGAAAGACGAGCCGGGATCACCGCGCGGCTGGCCCCCGGCGTGCCGCGCTGCTACAATGCTTCGCCATGGCCAATTGGCGGCAAATCCAAGCGCGTATCCGCAAAGCCAAAAATAGCGCGGAAGCCCCCCAGAAACTCGCGGAACTCTTCGAAAAGACCCACGACGCTATGGTGGCCTTCGAATTGGGCGCACTTAAGGAGAGGGCGGGGGAGAACGAAGAATCCGTGCGCTGGTACACCACGGCCAGCGAACGATTTCGCCGCGCCGAATGGAAAAAGAAAGCTGCGGAAGCGCTCGCGCGTCTCGGCGCTCCGGTTCCGCCAATGGAAACGACCGTCCCTGAGTCGGAAGCCCGCCCCAGTGCGACTGAGGAGCCATCCGTGGAGGCGGTTCACGCGGATACGGTCCCCGACATCACCTCGCTGGAAACTGGCACTGCCAGCTCGTCAACTGGCGCCAAGCGCCGGCGCCGAGGGCGTCGCGGCGGGCGAGGCCGGCGCCGCAAAGGCGCAGCGACCCCTTCGCTTCCACCGCAGTCGTTCGCAAGGCCGGCCCAGCCCGCGCGTGCGGTCGGAGAAATTGTCGAGCAGCCAACGGAGCCGGCTGCACCGCTATCTTTCCGCCGCGAGGCCGAGCGGCAGCCGGAGCGATTCGCCTCGCGTCCCGCCGAACCGGCGCGCGAATCCACTCGCGCCGAGCGTGCCGAGTTCGAGTCCCCGATGCTGCCGTCCGAACGGGCAGCGCACGGACGCGCGGGCGAACCCGCGCTCGCTTCGCGCTTGGCGCATCTCGAGTCGATGCTGCGCCGCCTCGTCTCGAGCCCGCTGCATCACCTCGACGAGGCCGACGAAGCCCCCGCTGGCCCCGGCGTGTTTCTCTTGTCGGATTCCGATCTGGTGACGTCCTACTACATCGAAGCCTGCCAGACACTCCGCGTGGGATTGGGTCACCTGCTTCGTGGAGGACGCGGCGGCCGCCCAGCGCATCCGGGCGGCTCGCTCCGCGCGCGTCTCGCCGAACATCTCGGTATCAGCGAATCCAAGGTCGGCGATTACTTGAAGAAGCACTGCGTCGTCCGCTGGGTCCAGCTTGACGACGAAGCCCCGCATTTCGCCCACTTCGTCATCGGTGTCCTGCGCACTCCCCTAAATGCCGAGTAGCGGCACGGCATGCCGTGCCCGCCAGGCCACCCACCGCCTTCAGAACTTCCAGGAAAACGAGAACTGCAAGATTCGCGGCCCGTTCAACTGACTAATGGAGTTCTTCGTTTGGAATCCGGGATCAGGCGTCAAGAAGCATTGCTGAATCTGTGTCTTTCCATCTCCGCAGTTTGCCCCATTCGTATCAAACTGGGTCGCATTGATTCCGTTCCCATTTTGTACAAAGAAAAATTGGGATGATTGAACAGGTTGAACGCCTGCGCCTTGAACGTAATCACGTGGCGCTCGGTAATATGGAATCCGCGTGCAATACCCAGATCAATTTCGTCGATCCAGGGTCCATAGAAGGCGTTATACCCCTGCGTCGGGCTCGGCGCGCTACCTGATGCGAGTCCCCCGGACGTATTGCCCGTTCCCTCGTTGACAGCGCTATTGTTCACCGCATTGTTCGACAAGATTGCGGTATAGGGCCTGCCCGAATTGAACTGCATCACCGTGCTGATGGCCCAGTGGGAAAGAAGGGTGCGCGCAAATGCGCTTTGCAAGCGTTCAGTATTGGGGGCATAAACTGCAGCAATCGACAGCCGGTGCCGCTGATCGAGCAACGAAGGACCGCGCGTGTTGCTGAAATCGAATTGGTTGTTGAAGTCAGTGCCGTTTGCCTGCATGGTCTTGGAGAACGTATAGGATGTCATCAGCGCCAACCCCTGGGTGACGCGGCGTTGGAGCTGGACGTACAGAGAGTTGTAGCGATTCGTCCCCGGGCTGATCAGCGCATCGATCTGGCTGACAGCCCCTGTAAGCCGGCCTTCGGTCAACAATCCGCCGTCAAGATTCGGAAGTGTGACAGTAGCCCCGGGAGCGATGTAGGTGGTCGTGCCCGTCGGAGGGAACAGATTCAGATCGTAAGCATTCGACGAAATCAGATGTACACCGTGGGTCCACAGCGTTCCGATAGTCAGGGTCGTGTTCGCAAATAGCTCGCGCTGGACTTCCAGGCTCGATTCCAAAATGTAAGGGACATGGAAGTTCGGGTCCACAATCGAGATGTTCGAGCTGGTTCCGAAGTTGCTTGTATTCGTCAGGAACGTCGGAAAAGCTGGCGTCTGCAGAGCGGGTGACTTGCTAGGGTCGAATTTTACGGTGATGCCGGACTGGTGGCTGGCGAGACCGTTCGAAGAAACGGAGTTCTCGTAGTTGATCCCGTTGAAGACCTCGTAAAACATTCCGAAGCCGCCGCGAACAACTGTCCTGTTGAACGGCTGATAGGCGAACCCGACCCGCGGAGACAACCGCTGATAGCGGTTCGGAAACTGATTGCTCAGAGGAACGGCGCGATTGCCTGTACTTTGTGTGAATCGGCTGTACACCCCAAGCGCGAAATCTGTCGCCGCCAATGTGAAGTCCGACGGGAAGAAGGAGTACGAGCCGAAGAAATTGCCCGGGAAAAAGTCGGTTATGTGGGTGCGGCTGAAGTCCATGCCGAACTTCAAGCTAT
>JBARRP010000180.1:0-16579 GCA_049644285.1 Candidatus Acidiferrales bacterium
GCCGTTTACATCCAAACCTCACTAAAAGTGTGGTTTGGATGTAATGCCCCGAAGACCGAGAGAACTGCGTTTTGGCGCGCATTAGGTCTATTCTAGGGATCCGTTCTCACGCAGGATTCAGGTTAACGGACCGGCGAAGGCAACGACTGGAATATCTGCGACGAACTGGATAGCAACCGTTCCGCAGGCGCAGTCTTCTTTACATTTGCGCGCTAGGCCGAGTCAAAAAGGCCAAGCAGGGTTTCGGCACACATCGCCAGACTGCCCAGCCGTCCGGCCAGGATAGAGAGCTGAGCGTGACCGGCAGCGCAAGGAAGGATCTGGAAAATCGGATATCTTCTTCTATGGTTCCCACCAGCACCCTTCTTTTTCAAATCTGAGGCTCTTTAACTGAGAGCCACGCGGGCGGCGTCTTGCTTGCCGAATGAATTCACGGGAAGTTGAGGGCTTTTCCACCGGACCGCTTTCGGACCGTTCCCAGCACATCAGGACGCGCTGCAGGGAGCCTCCTTGGGGAACGTATGATACGAATGAATGGGAACAACCTGAATTCTTCCATTGGGACGGGAATGAAAGACGAGCAATTCTCTAAATATAATGATGCGCACAAAGTCATCGAGGGCGCCCGGTGCCAAGGACCGGAAACGCGAACTGGTTCGAATCGCCTACAAACTGATCGCCAGTAAAGGTTGTGAAGGGTTCCGAATCCGCCAAGTCGCTGCCGCGGCCGGAATCGATAATGGGACCCTTCATTATCATTTTCCGAGCAAGCAAGAATTGATTCAGAGCGTGGTCGATTACCTCCTTGAGGAGCTCAGAACCGGCAGGTTAAAAGAGAATGCTGGAAAAACTCTTACGGGACTGGACCAATTGCGCAGAGAGTTCGAGGACCTGCGTGTCCGGCTTGGCGAAGTCCCGGAACAGTTCATCGTGATGACGGAGTTGTTCGTGCATGCCCAGCGGCATCCCGATGTCGCGCGGGTTCTCCGCCGATTCGAAGAGAGTTGGAGAAATCGCGTCTTGGACATTTTGAAATCCGGCATAAGAGATGGCAGTTTCCGCGCCGATCTGGATGTGGATCGAACCGCTACAGCGTTAATGGCCCAGTTCACCGGTATCGTTTATCACGCCGAGTTTTTCCGGGTGCCGCGATTTCTCCTGACGCCGCCATCGGACACTCTCATTGCTGAAATCCTTTCACAAGTGGAGCGCTGGGTAGCTTCCGAAAGCCAGCCCGAAGGGACAAAAGCGGCGCGATCTACGAGATCCAAACCTTCGTTTATTCTATATAAACGACAAAACCCCAAGTAAACTTGCATTCAATAAGGATGCGAGAGCCCCCGTGCAGTATTTCGCCATGCGCATCGTGCCCCCTAGGAAACAGATCGGTCGGGCTACCCATTCGAATTGCAAAACGAAAGTAATAAGTTGGGGTGCCCAAAGCTCTCCATGACTAAGACCGACAAACCCAACATCGAAGAACTACAAGATGAGCGCATCTTTTGGAACACTTTCCGGGAGACCCGTCTGGCGAAGGGAATCAATGTCGACCGGGAATTTGCAGAATGGGCTGCGGATCAAGCGAAGCGACTCACGTCGCCAGGTGCGCGAGAGGATTTTGCCGAACTCTGTCAAGGCGGCTGTACCCCGCAAGTTCTCGCTGTAATCGTCGCTCTGATGCGGAATTCTCCTGGCTTGGAAATATTCTGGCAAACCGTCATAGGTCCTCCGCCGAAGCGTCAAAAAGCTACACGAACTCTGGAGAGGGCGGCGGCAACGCTCGAAGAGATCTTTGGCGGATTCATAGCCATGGGAGATCAGGATGCAGCGGCATTCAACAAGATGGGGCGAATTCCTGTCTCTCGTGTGGTCTCTGAACTTCGGTTCTATATCCGGTTCATCAACCTAGCGGAATCGGTTCGAAAGGATACCGGAAGCCATTCGCTCGCGGAGGTTTCGAAGTACCTTTTGTCCAGTTACGTCAGGCGCATGACGGGGAGTTTTCACGACCGAAACGTATCTGGCTTGGTCGGAGAACTTACCGGTTCCACTGATTACAACGAGGTTGCCCACCGCATGTGGCGCTTACGCAATTACCGGCGTTTGGATAAACACTATTCCTGGATGACGAACATCCTGGTTGCAGCGAGTGTGGTCATCGCCCACCCCGCGTAACGAATCCCCGACAAAAATCAGAAATCGCGTTCTGTCGTGCCTCACGGAGAAGCAGTCTAATGGCCTCGTGATACAGCCAGCACCAGGCAAGCAGAACGTCGAGCGAATTTCGACTGCAACGTCGGTTGCAGAGGAAGACTTGACAGTCCGTGCTACCATCCCGACTCGCAAGGGTAGCGGAGCCAGCGAGCAGGGAGGTTCTTTGGCTCGCAAACGCTACCAGAGAGGAAATCTGTATCTGAAAGGCGAGTCTTGGGTGGGACGCTGGCGCATTGATGTTGTTTTGCCGGATGGCTCGAAGCGGAGAATCCGCCGTGCTCGTGTCATCGGAACGCTGAAGGAATACCCTACTCAGAGGCTCGCACGTCGGCGGCTTGAAGTCCTGCTGGCAGAAGTGAATGCGTCCGACTACCGTCCGGGCCGCATCGCTACGCTCGCAGAGTTTGTCGAACGCTGGCGGAGAGACGTACTTTCCCAACACAAAGATGCAACCGCGAAGGCCGCCGAGTCGCATCTGCGGTCGCACATCCTGCCTGAACTCGGGTCGCTTCGGCTCGAAGAAATCACGTCTGAAGTCCAACAGCGGTTTGTAATCTATCTGTCATCTCGCCTGAAGCGGAAGTCCGTGTCGAATGTGTTGAGCACGCTTTCCGCGATTCTCGGGATGGCCAAAAGATGGGGTTACATCTGCGTAGGCGTGAACTTTGAAGCTCTGACCCTGCCGGAACAAGGCGAGAAGATCGAAGCCCGGTTCTTCACCCCAGACGAAGCTCGTCGAATACTCGCGGCCACCCCGGAGCCTTATGCTACGGCCTTCGAGGTTGCGGCGTTGACTGCGATGAGGCCCGGCGAGCTATTCGGACTCAAGGTAAGGGACTTGGACTTCGAGCGGCGCGTGATTTTCATTCGGCGCTCGGCTCGGTACTCGAAGCTGCAAGCTCCGAAGACCGACGCGAGCGTCCGAGTGGTTCCAATGCCGGAACGACTTGCCGCGCGGTTGCGGATGTATGTCAGCACACTGCCTGAAAACTCCTCCGGGCTGCTCTTCGCAACTCTCCAGAAACTAAACGCGTAACTCGTTTAGTTTCTGGCACTACTGACGAGCCGCAGGGCCGTCATTTGCTCGCAAGGGAACGCCGCTCTGTGCCAACAACGTAGTTCAGCGAATCCTTTGGCCGGTTCTCGGCCGGCTCGGCATACCGCGTTGCGGTCTGAAAGCGTTCCGCCACTTGCATTCCAGTCTGCTCGTTGAAACTGGTGCGCCCGTGACGGTCGCGCAGAAGCAGCTCGGACATAAGGACGCCCGCGTGACTCTGGGAATTTATTCGCACGTCATCGGGGATTCCCAGCGCCGGGCGGTCGAGAAAGTTGCGGAGGTTTTGGACTACAGTAGTCCAAATCAGACAGCTCGTGAGTAGCTAACTATAAGGATTAGTTGGGGTGAGCGATGGGATTTGAACCCACGACCCTCGGTTCCACAGACCGATGCTCTACCGACTGAGCTACGCTCACCACCCGTTGACTAAAAACAGTTTACGACACAGCTACTGCAACTTCAACTTGGGACGGGCGAAGAATGGCGAGCACGTTCAGAAGGTGATCGACCTCGAATCCAATGGGACACCAACGAGGTTAATCGTGTGTGTGACCTGCGTCCGCAATTGCAGCGGTTACGCTGCCGGTCATGAACGACCTGCATCTAGCCGCAAAAAGAGCTGGCGAGACGCCGGCGCTACAAATGCTCGACCGGTAAGCTGCAAACTGAGGGAGCTACGGATTCTTGGGGCGGAAGGGAATTGGCGCGGATCGCTTGTGCCCGCGACGGGAACGCGCCAAACGGGCGCGCGCCGTGTCGGCCCAAGGGCCGTGGGGGTCGTAGCGAAGGTAGAGCTTCCAATGCGCCCGGGCGTGCCGCTTTTCGCCGCGCCGGTCATACGCAATGGCCAAGTTGAAATGGGCATCGGCATGGGCGGGCATGGCTCGAATCGCGCGGCGTAGTTGCTCGATGGCCTCGTCGAGCTCGCCGATCTCTTCCAAAACGCAGCCGAGATTGTAACGCGCCAGGGGATTGGCCGGGTCGATGGCGACGGCGGCGCGAAACGCTTTGTGCGCCTCCTCCCATTGACCGAGTTGATAGTGCGCTACGCCAATATTCAGGTGCGCTTCGATCCAATCCGGAGCTAAGCGAATTACCCGGCGGTAGGCGTCGATGGCTCCTGCGATCGTTTCCGGCTGCGATTCGTACTCGAGAGCGATCTCGAACCACTCCTCTGCGGTGCGCGACTCCATCTTGTGCAGGCGTTGCGAAAGCTCGCGCGCCTCGAAGGGCAGGAGCCACTGTCGGGAGAGCGGATTGAAGGGTGGGCCGACCGAGTCGGGACGCACCACGAAGACATTCCGGCCATGCTCGACCAGGTGGAGCCGCTCGAGAGGGAAGCGCGCCTCACCCATTTCTTGTTCCAGCGCCGACACCGCCCGGCGCAGCCGCAGTGCCGGGATTTTCCGCTCGGTGAGACGCTTGACGGTTTCAAGCGCGACCAGGTCGCCAAAACTGTAGAAGCGCTCGCCCCATCGCGCCCGCGGATGTACCAGCCGGAGTTTCTCCCAGTAACGCAGGCGGCTCACATCGACGCCGACGATGCGGCTTGCTTCGCTTCGTGTATAGCGCTCGGCCATTCCCATGGTCGCTGACTGTGAGACCGCGCCCCGGAGCGCCGTCCTTCCCCCGGCGATGATTATGCACGGCGTGTCAACGGGCGCAATGGCGAAGATCTGTGGATATCTGTGAATTTTCCTGGTCCGCAATATTTCGGGCGCGCTGCCGCTCGCCGGATGCGGAGTCATCCGACAGCGAGCAGCTTTCGGGCTCAACTTTCAGGAGAGAATTCAAAACAATTCGCAGAGAACGCAGAGAAAACAGATCGCGCGAAGAAATGCGGGCATCCGCCGCGGCGGACCATGCCCCTACGGACCGACATCTAACGCCCGACCTCGAGCCTGTGCCTTTTGCCAGTATCCGACACGGAACACGGCGTTGCAGGCTCGGAGCATCATGCTAGCCTCAAGAAGGGGCTGTCCCCGCCCAAAATGCCGCTGGAAATTGCCGAAAAAGACTATCTGGAACCCCAGATTATTTACGTCAGAGCCGGCCTGCTCGTCTTGGCGTTGGTGGCGCTTCTCGAAACGGAGCGGGGGAAAACCCGCGACGAGTGCGTCTTATTTGTGGGCGCGTATCTTCTGGTTGCCCTGATTGCGGCCGGGGTCTGTCTGTGGCGAGGTCACCCGGCATTTCGGATTTCGATTCTGTTCGACTTGATCGGACCGGCCTTTTTCTTGGTGGTTTCAGCATCGCTCGCGGCAACGTGGTGCATGTTGCTGATTCCAGTGTTCGCGTTGGCCGCGCGCGGGCGGACTCGAACCGCGTATTTCGTCAGCGCGGCGGCGGTATTGGTCATCGCCGGAGGCGCAGCGTTGCGGGAAGATTTCGACTGGAAGAACTTGGTCCACGGGGTGGCGCCGGGCGCCAGCACCCTCGCCCTTGCTGCGATGGCGGGCTTTCTCGGCGGGCGAGAGAGAGAGCACGTGCTCCGGCGGCGCTTCCTCGAGAAGATTATCCGGCGGCTCCATTTCGATCGCGGCCTCTCGGAATCGATCCGCCAAGCGGGGGGCGAGCTCGCGCTGGCGTTCGAATGCGAGCAAGCCTGCGTAGCGATCTGTGACGACGAGCTCGAGCGGCTTTTTGTCTGGAGGGTGCGGCCCTCTGATCGCGAACCGCTTGCGCCGGAGACGCACGCACTGAGCCGCTCCGATACCTTTCTCACGGACTGCCTCGAAGTCACCTTGTGCTGGAATTCTCTCGAAGGAAAGGGAGAAGGATTCGGCTGGGACCGGCGCACCGGCGAGCGTTTCAAGAACCTGCCGAAGCCGCCTTCCTCGACGAGCGCCGAATTCGGCGCTCGGGCTCTAATGGCGGCAACGGTTGAGGCGGCCGGGCGGCCGGCGGGCCGCATCATCTTGCTGAACCCGCGGCGGCGATTGACCCCGGCTGACCTGCGCTGGTTTGAAGAGATTGTACGGCAGGTGGAGGTCCCGCTTGAAAACGTGTTCCTCCTGCGCCACGTGCGGGCCCGCGCCGTCGAAGCGGAGCGCAGCCGGATTTCGCGCGATCTGCACGACGGAATTCTGCAGACCCTGCTCAGCCTGCAAATCCAGTTGGATGTGCTACGCCGGAAGCTGCCACAATCGCCCGACCAGGTGGCCGGCGACCTCGCGACACTTCAGCAGACGGTGAAGCAGGAGGGCGAGGAACTGCGGCGGATGGTCACCGACCTGCGGCCGTTGCGTGTTGAAAGCGCGGACTTGCACGAGCTGATGTACGGCTTTGCCGAGCGGTTTCAGAACGAATCCAGCGTGGTGGTTGATCTTTTCATCGAAAACGGCGATTTGCGTGTGCCGGACCGGGTTTGCCGGGAAATTTTCCAGATTTACAGGGAATCACTCAACAACATAAAAAAGCATGCGCATGCCAGCCACGTCGTGGTAAAACTAGGGCAAGACGAGGCGAGAGTTTCACTCGTCGTGGACGACAATGGCCTCGGGTTCAGCTTTTCGGGGCGCTATGCAAGCGAGGAGCTCGACCGGTTGAGGCTGGGACCGATTTCCATCAAAGAACGCACTCGAGGCGTGGGGGGAACGCTGACGGTCGAATCAAACCCGGGACACGGGGCGCGTCTAACCATTGAAATTCCATTGAGTTGAGATGACGAAAACGAAGACCGCTGTGCGGATTCTTGTGGCTGATGACCACGCCATCTTTCGCGATGGCTTGCGCAAGTTGCTCGAGGGCTCTGACGACGTTCAAATCGTCGGCGAGGCCTCGAACGGCAATGAATGCGTCAAGATGCTGGCGAAACTCAAGCCCGATATCCTCTTGCTCGATCTGCGCATGCCGGAGAAGGACGGCCTCGGCGTGTTGGAGGAGATTAACTTCGACTCGACGCCGACGCGTGTCATCGTGCTGACCGCCGCTGAAGATGACCGGGATGTGGTCCGCGCCATGCGCTTGGGCGCCCGCGGCGTCGTGCTGAAACAATCGGCGAGCGACTTGCTCCTGAAGAGTATCCGCAAGGTCCACGATGGAGAGATTTGGCTGGACAATCGGATGACCGCCGAAGTGATTGACGCGTTCAAGAAATCCGCCGAAGCCGGGCAGCGCCGCGAAAAGCCGCTTCTGAGCGATCGTGAGAAAGAAATTGTTCAGCTCGTTGCCCAGGGATTCCGCAACCGAGAAATCGGCGAGAAGCTCTTCATCAGCGAACAGACGGTCAAGAATCACCTCCACAATATCTTCGACAAGCTCGGCGTGTCGGATCGCCTCGAACTCGCCCTCTACGCTATCCATCACCGCTTGATCGACCAAGCCTGAGTCACAAGCCTTCGGGCGGAGCGCCGTAAATCGATCCGATCGGGCTCGAGGGTGTGCTGTCGCTCGAAGATATCTCGCGAGCCAATCGCAGCGTTCTCCCATTGACGCCCTAAGTGGCGCTGGGGCGGGAGCTTAAGAAATCGGGTAAGCTATGCCGCGCGCCTAAGGCTCATAGTACGGCGGTACCAAATTGCACCACGCGAATTGACCCCTTTGCTCTATTGAGGTCTCTCGCAGTGGAGCCTAAGCTCGACGAGAATATTAGGAGGATCGTGTCCGTGGGTCCAAAAGAGAGACGCTCGACCCGTCGTTTTATCATGCGTTTGCCCCTGACTGTTCGGTGGACTGATGAGCGAGTCGTGGGTGAAGCCGCGACCGAATCTCGCGAAGTCAGCTCGCGAGGCCTGTATTTCTATCTTCCCAAGGGCTTGAAGAGCGGCTCTCCGGTGGAGATCGTGATGACGCTGCCGCACGAGCTCACACAGGCTGGTCCCGTCCGCGTTCGGTGTCTTGGACGCGTCCTGCGCACCGACACACAGAACCCGGGCGAATTCGGAGTTGCGGCGGCAATCGAACGCTACGAATTCATGCGCAACAGCGAAACTGCTGCGTAAACCAGTTCTTACCCAGACCCTGCGGAGATGGGTGAGAAAAGGCCGGTGGGCTTCGGTCCCTCAGCGAAGCCCCCGGCCGATTTTTTATCCGCGCTTAAACGCTGGAATCGCCACCCTGGAACGGAGGTCAGGCGTATCACGCGTCACTGACTTTCGATCACCCGCCAAACTGCTTGATCCAGCCTTCCAGTATTCGCTTTTGATCGGGGTTCATTTTCGTGAAGAGGACGCCCATCCCCATCGTGGGATGTGTGTACACCACCCGGCCTTCGGCCTCGAACGTCTGATTATCCTTGAGAATCTTGACCTGGACGGCCAGTCCAGCGGGAACCGGATTCAGGATGTCAACGTAGCAGCCGTTCATTCCAATCTCGGAGACGCGCACGACGAACCGCATCTCGGTAGAGGTCTCGACAACTTCGGCATCGGCGATGAAAGGAAAACGGGGAACACTGCGTCGCTCACCCTGAGCCGAGCTTTCGGTGGGCGCGCTGCCGGCCGCGCCAAGATCCTTGTATGCAGGATCGTCGGGCATCGTTTTTCACCCCGGGGCGGATTAGATATCCGCCTCCTTGGAATTGGGGCTTGTGTCGAACATACCCCCCAGCCTGAGGCGATTCAAGTCCCTGTGACGTAGATAGCAGCATTGGCAGACATGGCTGGTCATCCCTGCGAGACGCACTGCGAGGTGCCCAATCACGCCCCGGAATTCCGGTGGGTGAGGCGGGGCGGCGCCGATTGATTAACTGTAGCTGATGCTTAGGACCGGCCAAGGCCGAAGGCGCGGGAGTGAAATTGGAGCGAGGCGGCCAAATGCTGCGCCACGTAGCTCCAGCTGTGGCCTCCGGGGTAGAGGTGAAACTCATCGGGGATTCCGCGGGACGCGAGCAAATCGTGAAACGCCTGCGCACCAACGTTGAACCCGTAGTCGTCCTCGGTGCCACAATCGAAGTAAATCCTGGGCAGGGGCCGATGCGCGGTGTTGCGAGCCAGCGTGAACGGGCTGTTGCGATCCCAGAAGGCTGGATCGACCGGCGAGCCGAAGACTCCACCCAGGATACGCGCGACCGTTTCTTCCTGCGCGCCCGAAATTCTCGCCTTCGGCGCCGTTTTCAGCAGCATGGCGCTGTGGGCGCTGACCGATCCGAACAACTCTGGGTAGCGAAGGGCCAGCCGCAGCGCGCCATAGCCGCCCATGGAAACTCCTGCAATGCCGCGATAACGACGCTCCGCTCGAGTGCGGTACCGCCGCTCGATACCCGGCAAGAACTCTTGAACCAGGAAATCTTCGTAACGCCGCTGTCCGTCGCGCGAGTTGATGTAAAAGCTTCGGTCTCCATCGGGCGTGACGATCAGGAATTCGCCTAATTGCCTTTGCTCCCAGAGATCTTCGATCAAGTTGAAACCACCCGAATTCACCAGGCTCTGCTCGTTGTCGCCCAAGCCGTGCAGAAAATAGAGGACCGGGTAGCGGCGCGTCTTCTGCGTGTCATAGCTGGGCGGCAGCAGCACGCAGTAAGGCACTGCGCGCGCCAAGAGGCGGCTTGGCATCGAAAGACAGTCGGCGCGGCTGGCCGCGAGCGTCGATGGCGCGAACGCCAGAAGACTGAGGAGGAAGCAGGTTGAGGGAAGAGCGAAGCGGCGTACCTCATTCATGCCGCCTCGATTATTCATATCGTAGGGCTTCGACGGGATTAAGCCTCGCCGCGCGTGAGGCTGGATAGAGTCCCGCTGCCAAGCTGACTATGACGGCGAAAGCGATTGCTCCTAACACCAACCACCATGGCACCGACGAGAGGTCAACCGTTGGCAACTCCTGCCTGCGCAGATAAACGTTTGCGCCCCAAGAAATCGTACGACCGATGGACCAGCCCATTGCGACTCCGGAGATTCCGCCGAGGAGGCCCATGGCGCCGGCCTCGGCGAAGAAAAGCCACTGGACGTCGCGGTCGGACGCGCCCAGCGCCTTCAGCACGCCGATTTCACGGCGCCGCTCGAGGATCGCCATCACCAGCGTGTTGATAATGCCAAGCGAAGCGACGGCCAGCGCCAGGCTGCCGAAAATGCCAAGCAGCAGATCAAAGACGGCGAACACGAGGCGGAGATTGCGCGTCGCGTCGAGCAGCGAAAAAGCCGCATAGCCCATCTGCTTGATCGCGTCCTCAACTCCTTTTACCTGAGAGGGGCTCTTGACTCGCACGGTGACGCTCGAGTAGCTCAGATTTCCATTCGTGCTGCGCAGCACCTCCCGCAGATCGTTCGCCTGGGCAGTCCTTAATGTCTGCGCCAACTGCAAGGGAATAAAAACGCGTCCCCGGCCGTAGCCGCCGAACCCGGTCGCCGGCTCGGTCTCGATGATCCCGACGATCCGAAGTTTCCTTTCGCGTGGCACAACCGAGAAGCCTGGGCCGAGGGGATCAGCTTTGTCGTCGCGGGCCGCGGGATCGCCCGCGCTCGCTTCTGCCGGTAGCGGTTGGCGTTCGTTATAGCGCAACACGAGTTCCTTCCCGAGTAATGTGACGGGTTGATCGGACAGTTCTCGCGCAAACTCGATCTGCAAAATTGCTTCGTCGGTAGTCGCTCCGGAAAAGAAGCTGCCCTCGATCCCATCGAATGCATCGTTTGTGCGCGCCGAGGAGGGTACCCCGGCCACCATCGTGGCGTACGGATTGCCTGCGTAACGCACTTCGGTAGGGAATCGGATCTCCGGATAAACCTCGACGACGTTGGCTAGACGCGCGACCCGTTGCCGGGCCTCCTCATCGAGCGGATGCGATTCCACCGCGCCGCCGGTCGGGCGCACCGGACGGCCGAAGCCGCGCATGTTTGCCTGCGAAGTAACTAAGACGGCGTCGAAAAGTCCTGAATGCGAAAGGCGCTTGGAGGCGAGCGACTGCAGGCCGACTCCCAAGGAGAGCATGGCGACGAGCGATGCAACTCCGACGCCCACTCCCAGTGTCGTCAGCGAGTTCCGCAGAAGCGCTTCGCGCAGATTGCGGCCGGCGAGCTCGACCAGGTCAACTATCTTCACGGATGACTCCCGTCGTCGATCAGCCTTCCGTCAGCCATTTGGAAGATGCGATCGGTAAACCGCTCGGCCAAGGGGCGCTCGTGGGTCACCATCACCACCGTCATCCCCAGTGATTTGTTGATCTCGCGAAGCAGAAGCATGATTCCCTCGCCCGTCACGCTGTCAAGATTGCCGGTCGGCTCGTCCGCGAGAAGGATCGCGGGCCGGTTCACCAGCGCTCTCGCCACCGCTGCTCTCTGCTGCTCGCCTCCCGAAAGCTCGGTGGGGCGGTGAGTGAGCCGGGCTCCGAGACGCACGCGCTCGATCGCCTCTTGGACGCGAGCAGCGCGCTCGCCGCGTTCCACTTCGGCCAGCCGCAGCGGCAGCTCGACATTCTCCTCGAGAGTCATCCGCGGGAGCAGGTTGTAAGCCTGAAAGACCATGCCCACGGTGTGGCTGCGATGTTGAGCCAGCTCGCGGGAGCTCATCTCGGCCAAGTTTCGGCCCTGAGCGAAGATTGCGCCTGACGTCGGCCGGTCGAGCCCTGCCATCAGATTCAGCAGCGTTGACTTTCCCGAGCCCGAACTCCCCAGCAGCGCCAGGAACTCTCCCGCGCGGACAGCGAGCGTCACTTCGTTGACCGCGCGGACGAGTGTCTCGCCCATTCGGTAATGGCGTGAGACTCGCTCCGTGCTTACTGCAAAACCATTCTTTGTCGACATCACTGTCCCTTGGATATTAATACGCACCCGCTAGCCTTCGAATTGCGTCTCTCGGTTGTTTCTGTGAAGCGAATGAGGCTGCTTGGGGGCCGCGGCGGCATGGGGGAGTAGGACCTTAGGCTTAGTCGAATTCGCGCTGGGGCGGAGATTGTTCGGAACCGACGCGGCCTGTCACAATCTCCGCGCGGAAATAGTTTTCGCCGCGCAGAGGTGCGCCGGCAAGGCGGCGAAGCATGGTGATCTGTCCGACGTGCGTGAGCGCGTCCGCGACCGGACCCTGAAAAAGCTTTTCGGCCGGAAGCAATATGGGCGCGTCGGAAGTCAGATAAGCGTCGAATGCCTCGAGGGCGGCGAAAAACCGCTTTACCCCTTGCTCCCAGGGAAGGGGCGCGGAATCGTGCCATTCGTGCTTTCCCTTCGCTAGGGATAGCGCCCAGTCGAAGAGGTCGCCCAGATGCGCAAGGATCTGGCCGGGAGTGCGGGTCGTCTCTGAAACGCGGAGCTCGGTGAATCCCTCGGGCGCTCCACGAAACGCCTTGGCGGCTCGATACGCCAGGGTCGCCACAGCATGACGAAGCAGATCGCGGCCGGTACTGGTTGCGGTTGCGACGGCCTCGTTCCTTCGGTCCATGATTTATTGATGCTACCACGACTCCGGCTTTCCGCCTTAGAGCGCGGAACTTTGCACGTCCGCTCTGTTTTGCGTTTTGACGAAGGGCAGGAGGCTCATGTTAGAGTGCGGCTCGGTGAGGTGCAAATATGAGGCGCCACGTACGAGCATTCAGCTATGGTTCTCTGGCCATCGTTTTGTTCACCACGACTTGGGTGTGCGCTCGGCAGCGCGGGCAGCAGGCCGCAGGCGGGCTCGTGCCGCAGCAGGGCGATTTCGTTGCTCGTAACTTCCATTTCAAGTCGGGCGAGACCCTGCCTGAGCTGAAACTGCACTACATGACGCTTGGGAAACCCACGCGCGATGCCACCGGAGGCGTGACCAACGCCGTCCTGATTCTCCACGGCACGGGCGGCTCCGGGCAGCAATTTCTCCAGCCGCAATTTGCGGGCGTATTGTTTGGTCCAGGACAACTGCTCGACGCGAGCCGCTACTTCATCATTCTTCCCGACGCCATCGGTCACGGGAAATCGAGCAAGCCGAGCGACGGGATGCACGCGCGCTTTCCGCAATACGAGTATGACGACATGGTGGCAGCGCAGCACGAGATGGTGGACAAGGGCCTGGGCGTCAACCATTTGCGCCTGCTGATGGGCACCTCGATGGGCTGTATGCACTCCTGGGTGTGGGCAGAGACATACCCCGATTTTATGGACGCGCTGATGCCCTTGGCGTGCTTCCCGGTGCAAATCGCCGGGCGCAACCGCATCTGGCGCAAGATGATAATCGACGGGATTCGCCAGGACCCGGATTGGAAGAACGGGGAATACACGACCGAGCCACGGGCGGCCCTGCAAATCGCGGCCGATTTTCTGCTCATCGCCGGGAGCGCGCCGCTGCAGATGCAGAAAACCCAGCCCACACGCGACGCTGCTGACAAATATCTCGACGAATTCATGAAGCGGAATACGGTAGACCTGGACGCGAACGATCTGCTATACGCGGTCAACGCCTCGCGGAACTACGATCCTTCGCCACTGCTCGAAAAGATCACCGCGCACGTGATGTACGTTAACTCCGCGGATGATTTCATTAATCCACCGGAACTGGGGGTTGCGGAGCGCGAGATCAAAAAGGTGAAGAATGGTCGTTTCGTTCTGCTTCCGGTCTCCGACCAAACACACGGTCACGGCACGCACACCTGGGCGGCCGTCTGGCAGCAGTATCTGAAACAACTGCTCGACGTTTCTCAGCACTGAGTCGCGCCGCGCAAGCGATGGCCAGGATTGGCACTGCATGGTAGTAGGAGCGTGCCGAGAAGCGCCAGTTCGAGCGAATCCCGAAGCAAATAGCCCAGCGGAGCTCTCGAATATTTGCCTGCCCCCGCGTAGGCATTTCTCCGCATAGACGGCGCGCCACCTGCGACCTATACTCCCTCCGTGAATTCTGAATCGGATCTTCTCATGGCGCTGCGCCGCTACTGGGGCTATGACTCGTTTCGACCCTTGCAGGAGAGCATCATAAAGAGCCTGCTGGAAAGCCGCGACACCTGCGTGGTCATGCCAACCGGCGGCGGCAAGTCGCTGTGCTATCAGCTACCGGCGGCCATGCTGTCCGGACAAACTGCCATCGTGATTTCACCTTTAATCGCCCTGATGCAGGATCAGGTGGCGCAGCTTTCGCAGATGGGAATTGAAGCCGCGCTGCTGAACAGCTCGCTGGCAGGGAGTCAGCAGTCTGTGGTCATGAGCAAGGCCTGCGAGGGAGCGTACCGGCTCCTGTATCTTTCGCCGGAGCGCCTCGCGCGCCCGGACACAATCGGCTGGCTCCAGCGCGTCCCAATCTCGTTTTTCGTCATTGACGAGGCCCACTGCATTTCGGAGTGGGGCCACGAGTTCCGACCGGAATACCGGCAGTTGAACTCCTTGCGAGTTCACTTTCTCGAGCGGCCGATCGCAGCGTTTACGGCAAGCGCCACCCGCCGGGTGCGTCATGACATTATCGATCAGCTCCAACTGCGCGATCCACACAAGTACATCGCCAGCTTTCACCGACCGAATCTGCGGCACGTCGCAAGAGAATGCGATGGCGTCACGCAGCGCGATCTGCTTGTAACGGCGTTGCGGGAGTACTCGGACGGTAATGTCATCGTCTATGCGTCCACGATCGCCAGGGTCGAAGAGACGGTGGATTTCCTGGAGGAACAGGGAATTTCCGCCATTGCCTACCACGGCAAGATGGGCGCCGACACACGGAGGCGCAACCAGGAGCGCTGGACGTCGGACGAAGTGCGCGTCCTGGTCGGCACGATCGCTTTCGGATTGGGCATCAACAAGGCCGCCGTACGCGCCGTGATCCATCTCTCGCTGCCTAAATCCATCGAGCAGTATTACCAGGAGGCGGGGCGTGCGGGGCGCGATGGGCATCCGGCTGATTGCATCCTCCTATGGCAAAAGCGCGATACCGGCCTGCTGGCGCATTTTGCGGCGCAGATAACCGACCCGGCGGAGAAGGAGCGCGCCTGGCAGCGCTATCATGACATTCGCCGTTTCGCGGAATCGAAGAGCTGCCGGCATCGGCAGATTTGTTTTCATTTTGGCGAGAACCCGAGGTGGAAATCATGCGGAGCGTGCGACGTTTGCGGCTGTGAACCCGAGTGGCTGTCGAAACCCGCCGGAGTGCCTGTCGAATCCGGGCGGCCAAAGCGCCGCCGGTCCGCGCCGCCGGCCGCTGATGGGGACCCCGAACTCCGCGAGTATCTTCGCGAGTGGCGGCGAGCGACGGCGAAGCAGCACGGCGTTCCCGCTTTCGTCGTGATGCACGATACTTCCCTCGAAGAACTCTGCCGAATACGTCCCCGATCGCTCTCCGAGCTTCTGCGCATCTCCGGATTCGGTGAATGTAAAGCCGAGTTGTATGGCCACGAAATCCTCGTTGTGCTGGCTCGATTTCGCAACGGCGCCCGGGCCACTGCGGTGCCGGAGCAGAAGTCGAGACCTGCGCAAGAAACGATGAGGCTGCTTGCGGAAGGGCGCACCTTCGACGAGATCGCTAAGGTTCGCAGCCGGCAGCTCGCCACGATTGTCAGCATGGTCGCCGATCTGGTCGAACAGGGAGATTTGGAGTTTCAGCCTGGCTGGGTAAATTCCGAAAAGCAGGTGAGCATCGAAGCAGCCTGCGCCCGTCTCGGTCTGGACCGACTCAGACCGCTCAAAGAGGCGCTGCCGCCCGAAATCACGTTTGAAGAGCTTCGACTCGTGGTGGCGCGGTTACGCCGGCAGCAGCGTCAGAAGCGGTCCATTGATGATGCAGGGTCACGTGGTCGGGGCGTGGAGATTTGAACTCCAGACCTCCTGCGCCCAAGGCAGGCGCGCTACCAGGCTGCGCTACGCCCCGACATGAAGTGCGTAATGATTATAAAGCACTTCCCAACGGAAATATCGCTCCACCAGTCCAATTTGGCCTTCAACTGTGCCAAAACTGTGCCAAATAGAATTCACTGAACCATCGCTGTGCCAGAATCCAACGGCATTTCATTGGCCTGGCGGTTGATTTTCTCCAGAGCTTCTCGCTTCATCTGCAGCTTCATTTGCGAGTAGCGCTTGAAGACCTGAGAGTCCCCTTGGCGAAGCAATTGTGTCACCCACTCATCGGCCACGCCGCCCGCACTGAGGCGAGTGGCATACGTGGATCGCAAGTCGTAAATCCGAAAGTAAGGAACCTTTGCTCGTCGGAGGCTCTTGTGCCAAACGGTCCTCAACTCTACTTGATGTCCGGTGGGATTCAAATCGCTGGGGAATAGAAACGGTCCGTCTCCCGCGATTGCCAATTGATCTCTGAACGCATCAACGGCAAGAGGCGTGAGTGGTACCTCAGCGATTCCGTTCGGAGTCTTGGAGTCCGGAATCCAAACGACTGCGTTTGGAAGGTCTAGTTGGTCTTTCTTCATGGACATCAGTTCCTTGTAGACCCTAAGACCGGTCTCCGTGATGATCCGCACGATATTCCGCAAGTGTGGTTGGG
>JBARRP010000181.1:0-75985 GCA_049644285.1 Candidatus Acidiferrales bacterium
GTTCCGCCGCGTATCGAATGACTGGGCGGAGGCCAAGATACTCAACGTGAAGAAGATGTTCCAAGCGGGGAATCTAACGGAGGACGTGCATCTGCAACCGGGAGACATGTTCTTCGTACCCCAAAACACCATATCGAAAATCAGAAAGTATATCCCCTATACGGCCGTAAACGCGGGCTTGGATCCGACTAAATTCTGACCGGGACCGACCCAAAGCGCATAACGGAGGCAAACATGGAAGAGCCGAACTTCAGCACTCACGATGACAATGGCAACGGAGTTCGTTCGCTCACACCGCGGGATCTTCTGGCGATTGCGTTTCGACACCGGCGGCTAATGGTGCTTTCTTTCCTTGGCGTCCTTTCAGGAGCGATCCTCACCGCGGTGCTGCAGCCTAACCGATACGAAGCAACAATGAAAATTCTGGTCAAACCCGCGCGCGTCGACCCTGTCGCCACACCCGAAGCCGCTCTGCCGCAGTTCGCCACCGGGGTGACTGAAGAAGAGCTGAACTCTGAAGTGGAGTTGCTCAAGAGCCGAGACCTGCTCGAAAAGATTGTCCGGACATGCGATCTTCAAAACCAAAACCATTCTGCCTGGTCCAGGATGCTTGCTGCCATAAGCGCGCACACGGGACTTCAGACTCCGGAGAAAGACCCGGGAGTTGCGAAGACGGTCCTCACGCTGGCGAAGGAACTGAGGGTGGATGCGGTGAAGAAGACTAACCTCATCGCAGTGAATTATGAATCGACAGATCCGGAGTTGGCGGCCCGAGTCCTGAACACACTGGCCAACCTCTACCTCGAAAAGCATGTGACGGTGCACCGAGCGCCCGGGGCATTCGATTTCTTTCAACAACAAACCCAGCAGTATCGCAAGGGACTTGCCGACGCCGAGGCGCACTTGGTGGATTTCACCCACGGTGCGTCCGTAGTTTCCGCACAGCTCGAGAAGGAGGCTGCCCTGCAGAAGCTTACTGAGTTCGACGCTACACTAAAGCAGACGCATGCGGGCATCGCGGAGACTCAGCAGCGAATTCGCATCCTCCAGGACCAAGCGGGATCCATGCCGACTCGCATGGTCACCCAAGTGCGCAACGCCGACGATCCCTTGATTCTCTCCCAGCTCAGATCCAATCTGTTGACGCTCGAACTGAAGCGGACCGAGTTGTTAGAGAAGTTCGAACCCGGCTACCGAGCAGTTCAAGAAGTGGAAGCCCAGATTGCACAGACTCGTACCGCCCTCGCGGCGGCGGAGAAGTCGCAACTGCATGAAGAGACCAGCGACCGAGACCCGGCCTACGAGTGGGTTCGGGAAGAACTGGCGAAAGCAAAGTCTGAACTGGCCGGCTTGCAGGCGCGTGCCGAAGCGACTGCTCTGACCGTGCAGTCCTATCGGGAGAATGCCCGGTCGCTTGAGCAAAAGGAAGTCGTTCAAGACGATCTCATCCGGACAGTTAAAGCGACGGAAGAAAGCTACCTGCTTTACCTCCGGAAAGAGGAAGAGGCACGCATATCCGACGCGCTTGACCGCAGGAGGATCATTAATGTGGCCATTGCGGAGGCTGCGTCTGTGCCTTCGCTGCCCTCGAATCACCGCGCTTTCACTCTGCTTGTCGGCGTGCTACTGGCTACCCTGACGAGCTTGGGATTGGCCTTCGGTTCGGAACACCTGGATCCCACGTTCCGGACACCCGATGAAGTAAGGTCGTTCCTGAATATTCCGGTACTCGCTGCAATGCCACAAAACGAAAACGGAAACAGCAACGGCAACGTCAACGGCAACGGAAACGGAAACGGAAACGGCAACGGAAACGGGAAGAGGAAAGGGAAGAGCGGTACCTCGCACCATGTTTCTAGATTTCTATAGACTCCGAGAACAGCCGTTCAGCGAGACCCCGGATCCGCGCTTCGTGTATCTCAGCGCGACGCATCGCGAGGCGCTCGCTTCGTTGTTCTACGGGATTGAAACCGGGCGGGGCTTTCTAGCCCTCATTGCCGAGCCGGGGATGGGGAAGACCACCCTACTGTTTCACCTGCTGGAGCAGTTACGGAGTTCATCCCGCACGGCGTTCTTGTTCCAGACGCAGTGCGATTCACGCGAACTACTCCGTTCCCTGCTTGCCGATCTCGGAATCGACGCCGGGAAAAAGGATCTCGCCTGGATGCACGACCAACTGAAGCGGGTTTTGATCGGTGAGGCAAGCGCTGGCAGGCGCCTCGTGGTTTTCATCGACGAAACCCAGAATCTCACAGAGTCGGCGCTGGAAACCGTTCGACTGCTTTCCGACTTTGAGACACCCACCTCGAAACTCATGCAGATCGTCCTTGCTGGCCAGCCCCAGTTGGCAGATAAGCTGGCGCGTCCTACGCTGGCTCAGCTACGCCAACGCGTGTCCATTCTGTGCCGGCTCAATCCATTTACGCCCGCGGAGACGGATGCGTACATCAACCACCGGCTGCTGGTAGCCGGCTACAAAGGCGGTCCTCTCTTTACGCCCGATGCGCGTGTGATGATTGAGGCCCAGAGTAAAGGTATCCCGCGAAATATCAACAACCTCTGTTTCAACGCTTTGAGTTTGGGCTATGCGCTTGGAAAAAAGGAAATTGACTCTTCTCTTGTGAGAGAAGTGGCAAACGATCTGGAGGTGAGTCCGCTTGGCTCGGAACAGCGTGAGGCGGCATTTGCGGCCCGACTTCACGGGGTAAAAGGCAAAGTCTCCGAGGCGGGCCAGCAACTCTCAAGCCTGCCGGCAGCCTCCGAGCAGACGACCCTAATTCCCGAGCCAGCGAAGCCGACCTCGGTCGCCGACGAAGAAGCCGAAACTTCAGAGATCGTTGCTGGGGTTGACCTTCTCTCGCACGACCCCGAAGTATCGGTCCCTGATTCCTTGCTTGCTGCCGCGATATCCCCAGCAACGAGCGGTTCGCGACCTAGGCAGAAATGGGTGAGGGTCCTTTCCCTGGCGGGCCAGCAACTCCCAACCATGCCGGCCGCTTCCGAGTCGGCAACCCAGGTTCTCGAGCCCACTGCGTCGAGCGCGGTCGCCGAGCCAAAAAAACAGGATTTGAAGGCATTTCCGGCTGAGCCTCCGCGCGGGAGAGCCGCAGTTTCCAAGGCAGGTCTGCAATCCTCTACTGTGCCGACTGGTTACGAATCCACGACGCTACTTCCCAAGCCAGCAAGGCCGAGCACGGCCACAAAACCGGAAACACAGGAATCAGCCGGCGTTGCGGACGCTGATGCTGCCCCGTTCGACCTTGAAGCACCGGTTGCTCCTCCCTTGCCCGCTACCACGATCTTTCCCCGGGGCACTGCGCGCCTTAAACATACATGGCGAATGGCACTTTTCCTGAAGAATGACAGGGTAAAGCTTGCGCGCTGGTCGGCTCTTGCGGCTCTTGGCGGGCTACTCGCAGTTGTGTCTCTAAGCCTCCGCGAGAGCGGCGCACACCAGGGTGTCGCATCCGTGTCGCCCATCGCGACCGCAAATGCCGAAGAAAAGCCAAGCCAGCCCGCCGTGAGCGGCTCGTCGACCGAACCGAGAAAGTCCAAATCCAAGCCTCTGAGTTCGACCTTCTCTCCTCGTAGCAACCCGGGTTCTGCACCATTGGACGGGAGCCTCGCAAAGGAACCTATGTCGGCGCCAATCCGGGTGCCAATCGACCCCAACATCACCTCTCCTTCGCTTGTTGCCATCGCTCCGAATAGTCCAATGGCCGCTTCGCCCGCGCCCAAGTCACCGCAACCCGAACAAGACAGGATTCTTGAGCCTTCTTACCTGCTCTACCGTGTGGAGCCCGCCTATCCACAGGACGCACAAGCACAAGATGTTGAAGGTACAGTAAGGATGCGCGCCCTCGTCGGACAAGATGGGCGAGTCCGGAGCATCGAGCTGGTGAGCGGTCCCCCGTTGCTTGTCGCGGCCGCGATGAGTGCCGCTCGCGAATGGCGCTATATTCCGGCAATTCTTAATGGCCAGCCTGTCGAAAGCGAAGAAGACATTAGGATCGACTTCCGTCTACCACATGGGTCGCTTCGTGGAGCCGGATAAGCATCATCCGCTTGGTATTGTCTTCTCCGTCGTCCGGGAAACGGTCATCGCCAAGGAAGAGACAGTCCGACACACGGCGCTCCCGGGAATGTCGAAGAACCTCAAAGCGAAATCAATGACTGGAAACATAGACAGCTAGTCAGGTGTCAGGGACAACTAAGAATTCTGGGCCAACTGAGGAAAGGTGAAATGAGCAGAAACTACGAACTCTTGCGCCGAGCTGGGAGAGAGGACCTCCTGTTCGGTCGATCCAGTACTGATTCACTTCCCGACAACGGACATCCTCGGTTGGATGTGGCAAGGCAAGCCAGCAGTGATTCGCTGCCCAACAACGGACATCTTCGCCCAGATCTGGGAAGGCAGGCTCAGGAGGAGGTCGTCAAGCTTGTGCAGCGTGTGTTTGTGTCTTCAAATTCCCACGCCCCGCGAGCAGTGGTCTTCTCAAGCGTCCAAGGCAACGGGTCGAGCGAGATCTGTTCCCGCGCTGGTCAGGTTCTGGCGGCACAGGGATCAGGATCGGTATGCCTGGTCGACGCAAATCTGCGTGCGCCTTCACTTCACCAGTTGTTGGGGGTCGGCATGTTCCCTGGGCTTGCGGATGCGACGGTCAAGCCGGGTCCGATCAAAGACTTTGCGATGCGCATCGCTGGCGGGAACCTGTGGCTAGTGCCACCGGGATGGCCTTCCGCGGATGCGCCGAGCTTGTTGGCTTCCGATCGACTGCGCTTGCGCATGCGGGAACTTCGAGCACAATTCGACTACGTCTTGATCGACGCGCCCCCTGTTAGTTCCTACGCGGATGCGGTTCTGCTCGGCCAGATGGCTGATGGAGCCATCCTTGTCGTGGAAGCAAATTCCACGCGACGGGAAACGGCTCGGATGGCCAAGGAAACTTTTGAAAACGCCAGGGTCGAGCTGCTCGGGGCGATACTAAACAACCGTACCTTCCCAATTCCGGAAGCTCTCTACCGGAAGCTTTAGAACCAGAAACGGCGCTCTGGCGATCCTCGGCATTTGATGAGTTACGCCGCTAGTTGATGTAGACATTCCCGTCTTCGACCCACCAGCCAACCGTCCCCGGTGGTGGGGTTGTCATTCCCAAATAATACCTGGTGGTGATCCTTCGCGATGAATGCTCGACGCAAAATGCTGGCGAGTGTTTTCAAGCTCTTTGACTTAGGGCTGATGATATTAGCCTTTATGGTCGCCGCGCTGGCGGTGCTTCACCAGACCGGCGGTGTCACCATGACGGAATTCTTTTCCATGCGCGTGAAGATTCAGAACTTTGCCATCTTCTCGCTCTTTATTCTTATCTGGCACCTGATCTTCAGTTTCTCAGGACTCTACGCTTCTCGTAGGCTTTCCGACCGTCGCGGCGAGGTCATCGACGTCATGAAAGCGACCTCAATGGGGACGTTTGTCATCCTGCTCGGCGCTATCGCTTTCCATATCGTCTTGGAGACAGCGCTGTTCCTGGCTGTGTTCTGGCTGGTGAGCACCGGCATCACTGTTGGCAGCCGGCTCATGCTCCGGGTCATCCTCATGTCCGCGCGCAAGCGTGGGCGCAACCTGCGGGATATGATCATTGTGGGGACCAACTGTCGGGCGCTTGAGTTTGCGCGCGGGCTCGTTTCTCGTCCCGAACTCGGTTACCGAATCACTGGATTTGTCGATCAGGACTGGCACGGTACAGAGGCATTTCGGGGAAGTGGCTACGCGGTGGCGTCTGATCTCACCAGTTTCCCTCATTTCCTCCGGAATAATGTGGTGGACGAGGTCGTAATGGCTTTGCCATTTCGTTCGATGCACGACCAAGCCTCACGGATTGCCGCCTTATGCGAGGAGCAAGGCATCACAGTCCGCGTGCTCACCAACATCTTTGATTTGAAACTGGCTCATTCCTCTGCGGAAGAACTGGAGGACGATCCTCTGATCACACATTCCACGGGCTGGGTGGAAGGCTGGCCAATCTTCGCCAAGCGCGTGTTGGATTTCACGATTTCCTCCATTCTAATTACCTTAATTTCTCCTCTTCTGCTGGTCGTGGCTGTTCTCATCAAGCTCACCTCGCCCGGGCCGGTCTTGTTTGTTCAGAAGAGGCTTGGTCTGAACAAGCGGCGCTTCAACGTATACAAGTTTCGGACCATGGTGCTGGACGCGGAAAGGCAGATGAGCCAGATCGAGCATCTGAATGAGGTCAGTGGCCCGGTCTTTAAAATCAAGAACGACCCGCGAATTACCACCATCGGAAGATTTCTCCGGAAAACCAGCATCGACGAATTGCCTCAGCTCTTTAACGTGCTGATCGGCGACATGAGCCTGGTGGGTCCTCGCCCACTCCCCGTCCGCGATTACGAAGGCTTCAACGAAGACTGGCAGCGCCGTCGCTTCAGCGTGAGGCCAGGAATCACGTGCTTGTGGCAGGTTCGGGGCAGAAGTTCCATCCCCTTCGAAAAATGGATGGAGTTGGATCTGCAATACATCGATAAATGGTCTCTGTGGCTTGATTTTCAAATCCTCATTCGGACTATTCCCGCAGTCCTGAAAGGCTCTGGAGCCGCTTGAAATTTTCTGCGAGGCTCGGGTACCGAGATCGCACAGTAGCCGTGCTGGCGCCTAGCCCAATCTCACAAAACACATGAATAAAATAACTGCAGCGGCCGGTCAGGAAGTTTCACAGGTGCCCATTGCAGGACGGTGTCCGAACCTATCTGATTTTCTCGGGACGCTATGCCGTCTTCTGGAAGAACTCAATCTGCGCTATTGCTTGCTGGCCGAGCCTCCTACGGATGCGAGCGGTTTCCGTTTGGGCCCCGAAATGACGGTTCATCCAGAGGATCGGGCTCGCTTGCCACTGTTGTTCCAGAAACTACGCGAGGAAGGATACCAACCGCTGCAATGCCTGCCCTTGACAGCTGGTGATTGTCGCTACGACTTTGCCAGTTCCCTGGATGCGGGTGCGTGTTTTTTCAGTTTGACGATCCGCGAGACGTTCCCGACGGGGCGCTTCTTCACCATTGATGATCAGATCCTGGCTCGGCGTCAGAATCGCGGGAATTGCTGGGTCGCCTGTGAGGCCGACCAGTTCTGTTACATGTTATCGAAAGTCAGCCTGGAGGGCAGCGTCGCAGAAGGCCAGGTGAACCAACTTAGACAGCTCGCTGAGAGCCTCGGCGCATCCGGGGCCAAGAAGGTTGTGGGGCAGCTGTTCGGACAGGAGTTGCAGCAGGAAGTGCTCGCCGCATGCGCTGGCGGTCAGTGGGACGGAATCCTGGAGCGACTTGGAGTTCGGTTGCGGCGGGCAAATTTGCGACGCGCTGCCCAGGGGTGGTTCGTGCCTGTGCTCCTACAACTCCGGTGGGCGTTGCAGCGCTGGTTCCGACCCAGTGGAGTGTACCTCGTCATCCTGGGGCCGGATGGGGTGGGGAAAAGCACCCTAACAAACACAATCCTTGAACGCTTGCGACCTTTGTTCAACAGTAGCCGGATTTTTCAATGGCGCCCTCAGGTTATCAAGCCCAGAGCCCGGTATTCTCCCTGGTTCAATCCGCCGCACGACAAACCGCCGCACGGACCTGTGGAGTCGACCCTTCGCATTCTCTCCGTGCTTGTGGACTACTGGGTGGGCTACCCGACGGTGATCCGGCCGCTGCTGGCGCGCGCTGGTCTGATCATCTGGGACCGCGATTTTCACGATCTGCTGGTGGATCGCCTGCGCTATCGGTATGGCGGGCCGCATTGGCTTCCTGAACTGGTCGCCAAGCTCTTACCTCAGCCGGAAACACTGTACCTGACGCTCGATGCGGAGACAGACATCATCCTATCTCGCAAGCAGGAAGTCGCCCCGGATGAACTGCGGCGTCAACAAATCGCCTATGCAGAGCTGGCCGCAAAGCTTCCCAATTCGACTTTGATTCGCACAGATCAAGGTTTCGAGGCCAGCAGCTCGGCAGCGATGGGAGCAATACTCACGTACCTGGCGCGACGCTTCGAATACCGCGAGCGAGAAGCATTGCCGCACCCACTGCCGCAATCCAACGGAGACCGAACAGCAGCACAAACCGTCCCTTCGACCGCGCACGCCGGCCACAATTCCTACTCGGGCATGCAAAACTGGGGTCAATTGTACACCAAATGGAAAGTTTGGTGCTTTAAGGCATCCATGGCTATTACGGATCAGGCGCTGATCTCCGGATCGAACTTTGTTCTCAGTATTATCCTGGCCCGCTATTTGTCTGCAAGCCAGTACGGTACTTATGCCATGGCTCTTTCGACCTTCGTGTTGTTTTCCCTGGTACACCAAGCCCTGGTCTTGGAACCCATGTCGGTACTTGGTCCCTCCCTGTATCGAGGCTCCATACGGCATTATCTGGGCCTTCTGATGTGGGTCCAGTTGGGCTTCAGTGCAATAGTTGTGATCTGCTTGGCTTCGGTCGGAATTGCAGGCTCGGTACTGAGGGAACCCAGTCGCCTGACGCTGGCTTTTATCGGGATGGGCATTGCCAGTCCATTCGTGCTGCTCTTCTGGTTTGCGCGCCGAGCGCACTACTTACATATGTTGCCGGGTCGCGCCGTGGTTGGCGCGATAGCATATTCGGCACTCCTTAGTGTCGGGATCGGAGCTCTATATTACGGCCGAGTGCTTTCGCCCTTCACTGCCTTCCTCGTTATGGGAGTCAGCGCCCTGTTCACAAGCATCTTGCTTCTGATTCGCCTGCGCTCGGTCAAGGAGTCTACGGTTGCTCCCGTGAGGCCGACGCTGCGTCAAGTTGGCGTGCAACATTGGCGATATGGTGGCTGGGCGTTGGTCAGCATGGTGTTTCTCTGGATCCCATGGAATATCTTGTACTCGGTCGTAACGCACTTTCGTGGCTTGGAGGCAACCGGTACTTTGATCGCCCTACTGAACCTGGCCCTGCCAATGACAGCGACTTACGGAGCCTTCTCTATGCTTGTTATGCCCTACACCGCTCGCCTTGGGGCGGAGGGCGGGTGGAAGGCGGCAAGAGTTCAGGCCTGGAAACTTGCTGGGCTGTTTGTCGTTGGATCAGGCGCTTACTGGTTGGTGGTGTGCCTGTTCCGAAATGAACTCATTCATTTTCTTTACAAAGGTCAGTACGCTGAAGTGATTCCCCTGGTGCCGGTGGTCGCACTCTCCTCGATCCTGGCAGGCGCGGCCATGGGGCCAACGATCGCCATCAAAGCCATGCGATCGCCTGCCACCACGTCGCGCGTCTATTTCAGTTCGAGCTTAGTTTCCATAATGGTGGGGATACCCGCCTGCCGTGCGTGGGGATATCGGGGAGCCGTTCTGGCCATTTTGCTGTCCAGCGTGACGACTTGCATCGCTGGATTTCTAAAATGCCCCGGTCCCCAAGAGCGTTACCGTCACGTATCAGCGCACGGCGCGAAGCAAATGCATCCAGATTCTTCTCCCTCCACAGTTGCCGATGTACAGCAAGAAATGCCCTAGTCAAAATGTCGACTCTAACAGTTACGAAGGTCCACAGCTCATGGCTGGATGCAAAGACACTGCTTGGCTTTGTTATCGCCACGGGGCTGGGTGTTTTGATGGCAGCTTACCCACTCGTCGGCTTGGGCGGGCTAGCAATGTGCCTCACCTTGTACGCAATTCTGCGGTGGTGCCGAGGGCGCCTGGAACTTTGGCAGACCCTGGTCCTGGCAGCGATGACACCTTACATCATCTTGAATTATGGGTTTGACAACCTTGCGGTCGGAGTGGGTGGATTCCACTTCCCGGTGGGCGAGTTGCTGATGTTCCTAGCGCTCGCTCTGGTGATTTTCGGGAAGGAACGGGGCCTATTGAGCACGCTGCTGGATCCCCCCGTTGTTTGCTTGTTCGCCTTACTGTTGTTGTCGTGCGTTCACTTGGTCATCGATGTCCCGCGGTATGGAATATATGCCGTTCGAGACAGCTCCCTGTTCGTTGAGGCAGTCTTTCTGCTCTTGGGGGCGGTCTGGGCTCGGAATCCCCGGAAGACACGGCGCCTGGTACTCTGGATGTTCTTCGTCTTCTTGCTGAACCTCATCTACACCTACACCTTTCCGTGGAACGAGCAAATCCAGGCTTGGTCACCCACGTCTGGAGTGTTCCACCCAGTCCCGCTGTTCGGAAATTACGAGCAGAATGGTCTTTTTCTGGTTGCCGGAGCGCTCTTCTGTATCTGGCTTGGGCCATCGCTTGTCCGCTGGCCACGCTGGGTTTTGCTAGGGTTGGTGGTGGCACAGTTAGGGGGGTTAGCCATCCTCCAGCTTCGGTCGATGTATGTCGGTATTCTCGTCGTTCTTCTGCTCTTGTTCCTGTTGCGCGAAACCAAGAAACTGGCCGGGTTCGCGTCCGCGCTCGGGTGGGGCGTGGGAGGGGTGCTGGCGATGCTCCTAGCTGTCTCCGCGCTAGGCATCAGCCTGCGGGGACGCATGGGGCCTGTCGACCTGTCCTTCATCGAGGAGCACGGGAGAACTATTCTGGCCGTGGGCGACGCGAATGCCCGCATGGGACACGATGTGGACCGCGGGGAATGGTACGGAGAGGTTTGGGATCGGATTCGTTCGAGCCCGTCGAATCTGATCGTCGGCGAAGGCTTCGGCCAAGCCCTAATCGACTTTGAGAATGAACAGGGCGTACCCGTCCGCCAACCCCACAACACCTCGCTGACTATCCTGGCGCGCTTAGGCTTCTTGGGCTTGTCGATATGGCTACTGTTCCTCGTGTTGATGGCAGTGCGCTATGTTCGATTTATACGGACGCGTAGGGCATTTGCGGGAGCTTCCGCCCTCGTTCTCTGGCTTTTTATGTACTCGGTTCTAGCTTTGTTATTCACCAGCGTGCAGCCCGAATTTGAATTCTCCCACGGCGCCATCCCGTTTTTCTTCCTGCAGGGCCTAGCCATCGGAATCATGCGGAACGCGGACGACAGATTCGACTTTCGACCCTTGGCTGCCTGAGCCCCGTGCAGGGCGGGCCGACTCTGTCCGATCGCTCGGGACCGTAGAGGTCATGAACACAATCAGGATCGTAAGCACGAGTTGGGACGATGGACACCCATGCGACCTCCGTCTAGCGGAGGCGCTCGCGAAGCGGAACCTGTCGGCAACATTTTACGTTCCTCTGGCTAACAAGGAGGGCCGGTCGGTCCTCCACGCTACGGCTCTACGCGAAATCGTGAGCCAGGGATTTGAAATCGGCGCGCATACGCTGTCGCACCGGGTCCTGTCCGGGCTGTCCGACGAAGAACTGGCCGAGGAAGTACGAGGTTCAAAGCAAATGCTTGAGGAACAGCTCGGCAGGGAAGTGTCGATGTTCTGCTATCCGCGAGGACGCTACGATTGGAGAGTGGTCAACTGCGTGCGGCAATCCGGCTTCAGGGGGGCGCGGACAACGCGCATGCTTGCTCATACCCTCGGGTTCAACCGTTTCGAAATGCCGACTACCTTACAGGCTTACCCGCACCCTCCGCTCAACTATCTAAAGAACCTCGGCAAGCGCAGGGACTTGGCAGGAATAGGCCGCTACTTCAAGGATTACCTGCGGTGCCGGAGCTGGGTCGAAATGGGGAAGAAGCTTTTCCGAGACGTCCTGGACCAGGGGGGCATTTGGCATCTATACGGCCATTCGTGGGAGCTCGAAGAGCTCGGACTCTGGGACCAGTTGCAGGAGATGCTTGACTACGTAAGTAACCGGCCGGGCGTAATCTACGCCTCCAACAGTCGGGCCCTCGAGCTTGTACAGGGGCAAACCTCTGCAGTTGCGGAAGCCGCATGAAGATAGTCCTGGTTCACAACACCTATCAGCTTGCCGGAGGCGAAGACGTCGTCTTCCGGAATGAATGCGACTTGCTAAAGAGGGCGGGGCACGAGGTTGTCGAGTACCAGCGCAGCAACCACGATGTTTCTCATTTTGTGCCCCTTCGCCAATTGGCTCTGGCCAAGCGAACGATCTGGGCCAGCGAAACGCGGCGGGAGTTCCGCCGACTGCTACAGCTACAGAAGCCGGATATTGTGCACGTCCACAACACGTTTGTGATGATCTCACCGTCGATCTACTGGGCGTGCCGTGACGCCCAGGTGCCGGTGGTGCAGACGCTTCACAACTACCGGCTGCTGTGTCCCGGAGCGAATTTCCTACGCGATGGCAAGGTCTGCGAAGAATGCTTGGAGCACGGTGTTTGGCAGGGCGTGCGCTATGGCTGCTACCGTGGTTCCCGCCCTGCAACCGCGGTCGTGGCTGCAATGCTTACGACCCACCACTTTCTGGGTACCTGGTCGCGGTTGATCGAGTACTACCTGGTTCCAACGCAGTTCGCGCGTCGCAAGTTCATCGCAGGGGGTTTGCCCCCGGACAAGATCTTGGTCAAACCGAACTTTGTTCACCCTGATCCCGGTGAGGGACATGGCGACCGTAACTATGCACTATTTGTGGGCCGGCTTTCCCCCGAGAAAGGCCTGCAAACCCTCCTGACCGCCTGGGCCTCCCTGCCCACCTCTATCCCGCTTCACATTGTGGGTGACGGCCCCTTGCGGGCAGAACTCGAAGAGTACGTCCGGCAACATGGTCTTTGCAGTGTGCGTTTCCGGGGACGTTTGATGTGGGAGGAAACCATGGCCGTCATGAAGAAGGCACGCTGCCTGATTCTCCCCAGCCAGTGTTATGAAGGAGCACTGCCGTTGACGGTGGTCGAGGCGTTTGCCTCTGGCACCCCGGTCATTGCCTCGCGATTGGGAGCCATGCAGGAGCTGATTTCGGATGGCTGCACGGGACTCCACTTCACTCCCGGCGATGCACAGGATCTAGCGTGCAAGGTCGAGCGCGTATGGGGGCACCCGACAGACATGGCAGAGATGAGCAAGCAGGCCCGACGGGAATACGAGGCAAATTACACGGCGGCAAGTAGCTACAAGGTGCTGCTAGAAACTTATCGGCGGGCCATCGGGGAAAACAAGGCGGGACCGGCGGACCTCGCAGCCGATTCCGTGAGCCCGGCTTGGCGTATTGAGGGTCAAGCACAAGAATCACACCGCGTATAGGATTCGGTCCGACAAATCGCCCGTCTGAACCAGCTTGGGGCATGCGTCCGCTCCGGCGGCGCAGCGGCGCCTTCCATCGTGGTTACCGTTCAGACGACTCAACAGGTAGCCCTGGAGCGTCCCAACCGCTCACCCTTGGGAGGCCAGGACACGGAGACATGGCTATGAAGAAAAATCTCAGTGCGGAAGCGCACCTCCACGCGCTGTCACTCTTGGTATTCTGCCCCCAGAGATCAGCCGAGGCGGTTCATCACGTTGCGAGGTTGGATCAGGCGGGACGCGAGGAATTCTTTCGACTCGCCGACGTTCACCACGTCGTTATCCGGGCTTTGCAGCCGCTGGCGCGGGAAGCTGCGGCGGGCGGTCAGCCGGAACTGGCGACCCTTGCGCAAGTCGCACTCAACCAGGAGCAGGAACGGATCGCCAAAGCGGTCGCCGCTCTGGAGAGGGTCTGTGTCGAACTCGAAGCGGCTGACTGCCCAGTCGCCGTGCTGAAGACGCTGGACCATTGGCCCGACTTTGGAAACGATATCGACCTGATCACGATGGCGGACGAGCGCCGTATCGAGAGTGTCTTTCTCCACAGGCTCAACGGCCGACGGCTGGGCCGCTCAGTGGCCGACCACCTCGCCCACAAGCGGAGTTTTGAGCTTGAGGGTCTTCGCGAAACAGTCGAGATTCACATTGGAAGGGTGGGGCAAGCGGGGGAGCACATCGGGCTTGCACGTCGGTTCCTCAACCGCCGCGTACCCGCGAAGTTCAATGGCAACACTTTTCTGTTACCCGCGCCCGAAGAACGCATCATCGAAGGCACGCTCGAACGCATGTACCGGCACCTCTACTTCCGCATCTGCGACATCCGGGACACGGCCCAGATGGTCGAATCGGGATCGTTGGATTACAAAGAGCTGCGCGCCGCGGCAGACCTCGGCGGCATCTGGGCCGGCGTGGCGACGTATCTGCGAATCACCTCCGAGTATGTCCGCGAGTACCGCGGCACTGACTTGCACCTTCCGAGGGAGGTATTGGCTGCCGCACGCTTTGGCTCGGACAAGATGATCGCCCGCAGTAAGTATCTCTGGGTTCCCATTCTTCCTCAGAGTTTTGCCCTGTTTGCAAAGCAATTTGCACAACTTGTCCGGAGTGGAAACGTATCTGCGACCGCGCGGCTGAGCCTGTTGCCGCCCTTGGCCAGCATGGCGGTTTTGGCTTACGCCGTCGGCGCCAACAGTGAACGAATCTGGTGACCATTCCACATACTTAACCTACCTGGGGAGGTTCGGTTTGCGTAAGTCAACAACATCTCGGTCAAATGCAAGGTTCTCGTTGCCCGCGCTGTTTATACGCAAGTGGCGACTCGCGCGACGCGTGTACCGGAACGACGGCACATTTACTTTGCTTGTGGAAGTCCTGTGTCAAGTTTGCAAGCCCGCAGTGTGGGTGTACGACTCTTTTCGATGGTGGTGGTACCAAGCCCGAGGAAAGAAATCCGTTACCGTGTTGGGTCATCAGATCGTCGTTATTCCGAGGGACCCGGGGATTTCGCGGGAGCTGGCCCTGTACAAAGTGCATGAGCCGTTGGCCACCCGTCTTCTGATGCAAACCCTGAAACCGGGCATGAACGTCGTCGATATCGGCGGCAATATCGGCTACTACGCAATGCTGGAAGCGCGCCTGGTCGGTCCCACGGGCATGGTGATTGCCATCGAACCCATGCCGAAAAATTCCGAACAGCTATGCAAGAACGTGCAAGCCAACGGGTATCAGAACATCCGCATTCACAAGTTGGCCATCGGCGACCGGAACGGTACTGCTTCCATGTACATTTCCGGGAAATCGAACTGGCATTCCTTGTATCCCTCTACGTCGTCGAAGGGAGAGATACAAGTTCCGGTCCGCACCTTGGACTCCCTCCTGATGCCTTACGACCTCTCCTCCGTGGATTTGATGCGCATGGACTTGGAAGGCTATGAAGTGGTGGTAATCAAAGGCATGCGGCGGACTCTTGAAAAGCATAGCCCGCGTTTGCTCGTTGAGCTCCACCCGGACTTGCTTGGGAAGCCAGTAATCGTGGAATACCTCCACTCTCTTGAGAATCTGGGTTACGGCGTCGAGTGGCTGTTCGAGCAGGAACGCGATCTGCCGCTTCGTTGGCGCTTTTTGAAAGTGGAGAAGCCAACGATGAGCGAGTTGATGGACGATTCGCGGATCTGCGGGGATCCTCCCAGGGCAATGACGGCGCTCTTTTCCCGAAGTATTCGACAAGACGTGTCAACGACCAATGTGAAAACCAGGGGCTGGCAGCTTGCGATGCCGGAAAAGCCCTCGAGGGAAGCCCAAGCGATCGCACGGTCCAGGTTGCCGCGCCAAGCCAGCACTTCTTCTGATTAGAGAACCCTTCCGGCCATGAGTCCCCGCATGGCTGGCGATGGATACTGAGGCGATTTATGCATCACGATCACAGGCGATAAAAGGAGAAATCAGTGACAACAAAACGCATTCTCGTGACCGGAGCCGGCGGCTTCATTGGTCATCACCTTGTTCGTAAATTGAAAGCAGATGGGCATTGGGTGCGAGGTGTCGACATTAAGCATCCGGAATATGAGCCAACAGCCGCTGACGACTTCGCGATCCTCGACCTGAGAAGATTTGACAACTGCCTCGTGGCGACGCGAAACATCGACCAGGTGTACAACCTGGCAGCGGACATGGGCGGTATCGGATATATCACCGCCTACCTGGCCAGCATTTCTTGCAACAACACTCTCATCAACGCCCACATGCTGGAAGCGAGCCGTTTGAACGGCATCGAGCGGTTTCTGTTCTCTTCATCAGCCTGCGTGTACGCGCAGTACAAGCAGAAAAGCGCGGACGTGACGCCCCTAAAGGAAGAAGACGCCTATCCGGCTGATCCAGAACCGGGCTATGGGTGGGAGAAGCTCTGGGCGGAGGAGCTGTGCCGTTACTTCTCCAAAGACTACAAGCTGGAAACCAGAATCGTCCGGTTCCACAACGTGTACGGCCCGCTCGGAACTTACGACGGTGGCAAGGAGAAGGCCCCCGCGGCCGTCTCGCGTAAGGTCGTGCTGGCCCACAACGGAGGCGAGATCGAGGTCTGGGGAGATGGGGAACAGACGCGCTCGTTCATGTACGTGGACGATTGTGTCGAAGGGCTGCTTCGCTTGATGCACTCCAATCACCGCGAACCCCTCAATCTCGGTACCGACCGCCTGGTGACCATCAATGAGTTGGTTGATCTCGTCTGTGCGGTTGCCGGCAAGCACCTGCGCAAGCGCCACGATCTGAGCAAGCCTCAAGGCGTCCGCGGGAGAAACAGTGATAACTCCCGGCTCCGCCAAGTCCTCGGCTGGGAGCCCTCCATCTCCCTCGAGGAAGGTCTAGCGATCACCTACAAGTGGATCAGCAACGAAATCTTGAAGGAGAAAGAGGCTCTCGCCGCAACGGCGACCTAACAATCAGCAATGCTCAAAAGCTACCAACTTGCAGGACTCCCGCGCGCCAATGTTCTGGGCGTGGGAGTCCATGCTATCGACATGCGCCGGGCGTTGGAAGTCTTCCAGCGCACGGTAGTGGAGCGTAGGAAAGGTTACGTCTGCGTCACCGGCGTGCACGGAATAATGGAAGCGCAGAAGAATCCTGACTTCCGGGCCATTCTGAATGGCTCTCTGTTGACCACTCCCGACGGCGTGCCCACAGTCTGGGTGGGCAGATGGCAGGGTTACTCTCAGATGCGCCGCGTCTTTGGTCCGGAACTGATGCTCGAAGTCTGCGCCATGTCCATCAGCAAAGGTTATACACACTTCCTATATGGGGGAGCGGACGGTGTGGCCGAGCAACTGCAGGCTGCCTTGCTGTGCAGATTTCCCGGTCTGCGGATCGTGGGCACTTACACGCCACCTTTCCGCCAATTGAACGAAGCCGAGAAACAGGACCTTTGTGCCCGTGTGGCGAGCGTAAGCCCTGATATCTTCTGGGTCGGCCTCAGTACACCGAAGCAGGAGCGTTTCATGGCCGAATACTTGCCATGCCTCGATACTCGCGTGATGGTCGGAGTGGGTGCCGCATTCGACGTCCACACCAACCGCATCCAGGATGCTCCTGCCTGGATGAAAACCGCCGGCCTACAGTGGCTTCATCGCCTGGGCCAAGAACCACGGCGTCTGTGGAAGCGGTATCTTTATAACAATCCCCGTTTTGTTCTCAAGATGACCTCGCAACTCCTCGGCTTGTCGAAATACGAGGCGGTCTGAGCGATTTAGTGCGGAGGTTCGAGATGATCCGTGACCGAATTCGCCGGGTCCTGGCTGTATCGCTCGTGGTGGCCGTTGTAGGAGTTCCCGGCATTTATGCTCTGCTTCGTGGCGCCAGTATGCCTTCCATTGCGCTGAAGAACGTGCCCACCACCGCGCCAACTCGCGCACCTGTCTCCGCCGGAGTATCGCACATGTCTGCCCCGGAAGAATCTGTCCCTCGACGTCGTCTCTCGGAGCCCAGCAAGGAGAAAAGTCCCGCGAGCCCAAAGCAACCCATCGTCAGCGTTGTGTCTGCTCGCGCTTCGAAAGTGCGCGCAGATTCCTATCTTAATGCAGCAAATCGGAAGTCCAACCGCAATGCTCGAGGCGGTACCACCCGCCTTGACTCGGCAGTACGCAACTCTTTCACTGGGCTCTCCCGCCGGCCGGCCGCCCTCCCTTTGCCCCAATCCGGCGGTTCGCCGCCCAATCCTCCCACGTCAAATTCGCCTGCCGACGGCGTTACAGGGGTTTCCACTTCTCCGACGTTAAATGTGAATGTTACCGATCCCAATTCTCAGAACCTGACCGTGAATTTCTACGGCAAGGTCATTCCTTCAGCTACGCCGGGTCCGAACTTCTCGATCGTGGCGCTCCCCGATACGCAATACTACTCCGCTGGCCTGCAGGGCGGGACATTGGCGATGTTCAACTCGCAGACGCAGTGGATCGTCAACAACCGAGTTGCTCAGAACATCGCCTTCGTAATCGGATTGGGAGACATCGTCCAAAATGGAAATAACGGAGGAAACTATTCGGAGTGGATCAACGCGAACTCAGCCGTCAGTATCTTAGATGATCCCACTGCCACCGGACTTCCGCAGGGCATACCGTATAGTTTCGGCGTGGGTAATCATGACCAAGGCCCTGGTGGAGATGGGTCACCGGACGACACGGCTGGATACAACCAATACTTTGGCTTCTCTCGCTACAGCAGCAAGTCCTACTACGGCGGCCACTATGGAACGGACAACGATAACCATTATGAGCTGTTCAGCGCCGGTGGCATGGACTTCATTGTCATCAATATGGCCTATGTCGATCCGCAATACAACGGACCCGAACTCACCAGCATTTTAGCTTGGGCGAATGGCTTGCTCCAAACCTATAGTTCGCGGCGAGCCATTGTCGTCAGCCATTACTTCATCAACTCCGGTTTTAATGCCTCATGGAGTAATCAGGGCCTAGCAACTTACAACGCGCTGAAAGGAAATCCAAATCTCTTTCTGATGCTCTGCGGGCACGTGAATCCCCCGGAAGGTCAGAGAGCAGACGTTTACAATGGAAATCGGGTCTATACGTTGCTCTCGGACTATCAGGAGACAGGTTTCGGAGGGGATGGCCGGCTCAGGATTCTGACCTTTTCACCCACTAATAATCAGATTCAAGTCCAGACGTATTCGCCCTACATCAATCAGTACGAGACGACTTCGTCTGGCAACTTCACGATCGATTATGACATGCAAGGCACCGGCAACAACTTCACGCTGCTTGCGAGCAATTCAGGTGTTCCTTCCGGAAGCTCGACAAGTTACACCTGGCCGAGTCTATCCCCCGGCTCAAAGTATGAGTGGTATGTCACTGTCAGCAATTCGTCAGGAACAACGGTCGGTCCACTGTGGAGTTTCACGACCACGGGTGGTTCCCCTGATGTGACTCTGTCTCCCTCGAGTCTGAGCTTCCCAAGTCAGCCGATTAACACGACCAGCACGGCACAGTCCGTCACGCTGAGCAACACGGGCAGCGCTGGGCTCAGCATCACCAGCATCGCCGCCAGCGCGCAGTATGCCCAAACGAACGACTGCCCGATCAGCCCATCGACGCTGGCCGTAAATGGCATCTGCACGATCAACGTTACGTTCACACCGACGGCCGCCGGCGTGCAATCCGGCAGTATCACGATTGGCGATAGCGCCGTTGGAAGTCCACAACACATCAGTCTCAGCGGCACCGCCTCGACGCCTGCGCCTGTTGTTAGTCTCTCGTCCGGCAGCTTAACATTTGGGAACCAGCAGCTCAGCACGACTAGCGCAGCGCAGAGCGTGACATTAAGCAACACGGGGAATGCGACGCTGAATATTACCAGCATCGTGCCGAGTGGGGACTATGCCGACACCACGACCTGCGCGGCGACCCTGGCGGCGGCGGCCAACTGCACTATCAGCGTTACTTTTACCCCCAAGGCCACGGGGACCCGGACCGGCGCAGTGACCATTACTGACAGCGCCAGCGGCAGCCCACAAACCGTGAATCTGACGGGCACTGGAGTGGCGGCCCCCGCACCGGTCGTGACCCTTTCGGCCAGCAGCTTAACGTTTGGGAGCCCCGCAGTCACCGTGGTGCAGGACGCGATAGCTACGGGGAGGGGAAGCACCACGCTTGCGGTGGCGTTCGGTAGCAACGTTACCCAAAACAATCTAATGGTAGTCGGCGTGAGCTCTTCTTCGGGAAACACGTTTGCTTCTCCGGCCATCACAGACACGCTCGGTAGCAGTTGGTTCCTCGCTGTTGCCGAGAATCCCGGAGCGACTGGCACGCCTTCTCAGTGCAATATCTACTATGCGGTTGTCCCTTCGACCGGGGCTAACACCGTGACCGTCCATGCGACAGGGACCAATAACCTACACCTGCACATCTACGAAATCTCGGGCTTGCTGACTTCCTCGGTTCTTGACCAGATCGGCTCGAACTTTCAGTCCGGCGTGACAGCCGCAACAGTCTCTACCGCTGGACCCACGACCGCTGCGAATGAATACGTGTTCGCTTATGTCGGCAGGAACAACGGAACGGGGACCTGGACGGCAGGCACTGGATACGGAGATGCGCGGTCATCTCCCAACACTACATCAGCAACCGACGCTTTTTCCGAGGACAAAATCGTCTCCGCCACTGGGACACAGACTGCCGCGGCAACCTCTTCGGCGACAGACGCACTTACCTCGGTCATCGCTACGTTCAAGGCCGCTGGCGGAGGCACAAGGGTGGGCACGACCAGCGCAGCGCAGAGCGTGACATTGAGCAACACGGGGAGCGCGACACTGAATATTACCACTATCGTCCCGAGTGGGGACTATGCCGACACCACGACCTGCGCAGCGACGCTGGCGGTGGGAGCCAATTGCACGATTAGTGTGACGTTCACGCCCACGGCCACAGGGACCCGTGCCGGTGCAGTGACCATTACCGACAACGCTGCGGGCAGCCCGCACATAATCAGCCTGACAGGCACCGGACTGGCGGCCGGCGCACCGGTCGTGAGCTTGAGTGCGTCGAGTCTGACCTTTGGCAATCAGCCAGTCAACACAACGAGCGCGACGCAGAACGTGACCTTGAGCAATACCGGCACTGGAACACTGAGCATTACGAGCATTGTACCGAGCGGGAATTACGCCGATACGACGACCTGCACAGCGACGCTGGCGACGGGAGCCAATTGCACGATTAGTGTGACATTCACGCCCACGGCCAGCGGGACGCAGACCGGAGCCATCACGATCACCGACAGCGCCGCTGGAAGTCCACAGCAGATCAGTCTGACCGGCACCGGCTCAACACCTGCACCAGTAGTCAGCCTTTCGTCAGGCAGCTTAACGTTTGGGAGCCAAGTCCTCAATACCACGAGCGCGGCGCAGGCTGTGACGCTGACGAACACGGGGAACGCGACGCTGAATATCACCAGCATCGTGCCGAGTGGGGACTATGCCGACACCACGACCTGCGCAGCAACGCTGCTGGCAGGATCGAATTGCGCGATCAATGTAACATTCACTCCGACGGCCACCGGGACCCGTACCGGCGCAGTGGCCATTACTGACAACGCCGCGGGCAGCCCGCACATCGTCAACCTGACAGGCACGGGAGTGACTGTCGCCGCACCGGCCGTGAGCTTGAGTCCGGCCAGCCTGACCTTCGCGAGCCAACTAGTCAACACGACCAGCGCAGCGCAGAGCGTGACATTGAGCAACACGGGGAATGCGACGCTGAATATTACCAGCATCGTGCCGAGTGGGGACTATGCCGACACCACGACCTGCGCGGCGACGGTGGCGGCGGCGGCCAGCTGCACCAGTAGTGTCACCTTTACCCCCAAGGCCAGCGGGACCCGGACCGGCACCGTGACCATTACTGACAACGCCGCGGGCAGCCCACACATCGTCAATCTGACCGGTACCGCGACTCTGACCTCTTCCATCAAGCTGACAGGAAAGTTCACTGAGGCGAAGTCCGGAAGCACCTCCGTGTCCAGTCAGACCGTGACCAACACCGGGTTCGCGATTGCCTCAGGCGACTTGATCGTGGTGATTGTGCGTATCGCGAATGCTGGCGAAAGCACGACCACCTGCAGCGACAACGTCAATCCCGGGAACTATGCTCAGGCCCACTACCAGGAAGACACATCGAACGGCAGGGCCATGATCCATTACTACATGGCCAACTCCGCTTCCGCTCCCGCCGGCTCGCTGACCATCACCTGTCGCTATCCTTTGCCGAATCACTCGTATTTGGGAGCGCTGGATTACAGCGGCGCGGCAACATCCAGCCCGCTGGACGGGCATATTGGAACGATCTTTACTACGCCCACGGCCTCTCCAAGTTCGGGAAGCATCACTCCCACGCAATCTGGAGATTTATTCGTCGGGTCCATGTACATGAGCGAGAGCAGCACCGTCACGGTGAGCTCCGAGAGCACGGGCTTTACGACGGAGCTCTTAGGCGGCGAGGGGACGGCAAACCAACAACACGCGCACACGGCCGACGAGGTGCTCGGCGGCGCCTCGGCGCAGAACTACAGCCCGACCCTAAGCTCGCCCCTCACGACGATCGATATCCTGACGGCGTACAAAGCTCGTTAGATAGAGCGGGGAAAAAGGTCACGTTGAAGCTCCGAACCTTCGCATTGATCGTCTTGCTGCCCATTGTGGTTTTGTGTTTACCGCCCACCGTGCAGGCTCAGTCCAAGAGCAACAACTGGGCTTCGGCCAATGGCTCTTCTACGACCGCTGCGGGCGCTGCACGGGCCGCTGGCAGTTCTGCAGCGTCTCCCACCAGCGGTGTGCCCGTGGTCCTTTTTTCAATGCATGTCCAGGCGGAGCTTTTCTCCGGGATGCCCTGGCCCTCAGTTTCTTTCGGCAGCATGAGATTGTGGGACACCCACACTACCTGGAACGATCTTAACCCGTCGCCAAGCACTTTTAACTGGCCGGCGCTCGACCGATGGCTCGACGCTGCCCAACAACACGGTGTTGACGTGATTTACACCTTTGGCGCCACGCCGACTTGGGCATCTTCTAATCCGACGGCAAAGTGCGATTACAACCCAGGAGCTTGTTATCCGCCCGCGAACATGCAGGACTGGGACACCTTTGTCCGGGCGATCGCCATTCATGCCGGGGGCCGGATCAAATACTGGGAAATGTGGAATGAAGCAAACCAGCACGGATACTGGAGCGGAGGCATCCCCGCACTGGTCACGATGACACAGCACGCTTCCGCGATCATCAAGTCGATTGCTCCCAACGCCATGATCTTTACGCCTTCGGCGGTGGGCGGCAGCGTGGATACATCTACATTTCTCGACAAGTTTCTTGCAGCAGGTGGTGGCGCGTTGGTGGACGGCGTGGCATTCCACGGCTACGTGAACTCGATTCCCGCCATCCCAGAAGACGTCAACCGCATTGTGGACGCCGAGCAAAGGATCATGGCCGAGCGCGGCCAGAGTGGCAAGCCCCTATGGGATACCGAGGGAAGTTGGGGACCATCGGACCACCTCACGGGAGACGATGCGCGGATGGCCTTCGTGGCGCGGCATTACATTTTGCAGTGGTCGAAAGGCGTGGAACGCTTCTACTGGTATGCCTGGAACGATAAGAGCTACGGAACGCTTTTCAAATCCAGCACGGGTACGCTCGAAAGAGCAGGTATGGCATACGCACAAGTAGAAAGCTGGCTGGTGGGCGCCACCCTGACTGCACCCTGCTCCGCGAGCCTGGATTCGATCTGGACATGTAATCTGACACTCGCTGGAGGAGCGTCCGGCCAAATCGTTTGGAGTGCGGCGGTCAACATTCCGATGACTGTTCCGTTCAGTCCTTCTTCGAACTTTACCCAGTGCACCAACCTTGACGGCAGCATCACGCAACTTTCCGGTGGGCCGATTCAAATTGGAGGCAAGCCCGTCCTGCTGACTACCAGCCGGGCACGCCATCAGCCCGCCATGAGATCTGCGCTCAACGGTGACTGATCATTTCCGATCCATGTTTTTGACGCCTCGACGCAGGGTGAAATCCGAATGCATATGAACAACCCAGACTTACCGATCACGACACCGGTGTTCCCGGGCGGTCTATCTCCGTCTTTCGAGACGAGACAGGATTCGAGCTGTGCCGAACCCCAAGACCCTATCTTGCCCACGGAAACGCGCTGCTCGTACCGGCTTTCATTTGCGCAGGAGAGGATCTGGTTCTGGGATCAGGTTGAGCCGCACAGTCCCCTATACAACTTGCCAATCGCTCTGCGGATGCGCGGCGAAATGGATCTCGACGCTTTGCGGAAAAGCCTCGGTTTAATCGTGGCGCGACATCAAGCCCTGCGGACGACCTTCGTGTCGAATCACGGGAGGCCGAGTCAGGTCATCCATCCGGCTCGGGCCGTCGAACTTGCCATCACGAATATTTCCCTATTGGCCGATGACGCACGCGAAGAGGAGGTTCAGCGCCTGGCGAAGGCTGAAGCTCGACGTCCCTTCGATCTGTCTCGCGATTTGATGATGCGCGCGGCGCTCTTCCAGCTCGCCCCCCGCGAGCACGTCCTTCTGCTCACCATGCATCATATCGCTTCGGATGGTTGGTCGTTCGGCATTCTCTTGCGTGAATTGTCCGAGGCCTACGGCGCTTATACTTCCGGACGTTCGCCGAGTCTCCCTGAACTGCCTGTTCAGTATGCGGACTTCGCCATCGGCGAGCGCGAGCGACTTCATGGAGAAGTGCTGGAAGGGTTGCTCTCTTTCTGGAAGAAGCGACTCGCTGGCAATCCTGAGTTTGCGCATCTCTCCACCGATCGTCCGAGGCCGCCGCGCCAAACCTATTGTGGCGCTCAAGAGAAACTGGTCCTTCCCGAGGCGGTTCTCTCGTCTCTTACGCGGTTGAGCGAGCACGCCGGAGCCTCATTGTTCATGACGCTGCTCGCGGCGTTTCAAACACTCTTGCACCGCTATTCCGGGCATGACGAAATTCTCGTCGGTTTTCCGATTGCCACGCGCAACCGCGGAGAGGTCGCCGACCTGATTGGATTCTTCACCAACACGCTCGTCTTTCGCGGTGATCTTTCCGGGAACCCCACTTTTTTGGAGTTGCTCAGCCGTATTCGCGAAGCAACTCTGAACGACTACCTTCATCAGGATCTTCCCTTCGAGAAACTCGTTGGGGCAGTTCAGCCAGAGCGGAGCCCCAGCCAGACGCCTCTGTTCCAGACCATGTTCGTCTTCCAGAACTCCCCGATGCCGCTGCTGAAGTGGCCGGGACTGACGGTGAGCCGGTTTGAGGTGGAGACGGAGACCGCGAAATTCGACCTGACGGTGTTCATCGAAAAAAAGGACGGTCTCAAGGTCACCTTCGAATACAACACGGGCTTGTTCGACGCCGCGACCATGCAGCGAATGCTGCAGCACTATCGGACGCTTCTTGAGGCCGTGGTGATGAATCCGGAAAGTCGCATTGGGAGCCTTTCCCTTTTGGCGCCTTCCGAACATCGAAAGCTGGTGGTGGACTGGAATCAGACGCAATCCAGTTGTCCGCAGCGTTGTGTCCACGATTTATTTCAAGAACAAGCGGAACGAAATCCCAATAGGGTAGCCCTCGTCTTCAAGGACCAGCAGCTCACGTATCGTGAATTGAACCGGAAGGCCAACGCGCTCGCGCATCGACTGTGCAGGTTGGGAGTCACTTCGGAAGCCAAGGTGGGTGTGCTAATGGCGCGCTCGCCGGAGTTAGTGATCGCGCTCCTGGGCATCCTCAAGGCCGGCGGTGCATATGTGCCGCTCGACCCGGAATATCCGGCGGAGCGCCTCACGTTCATTATGAAAGATGCCGGCGTGCGGGTCTTGATCTGCCAAGAACGATTGAGCGCGCTCCTGCCCGAGAGCGGCGTTCCTGTGCTTTGCCTGGACCGACTGAACGGATTGAACGAGGAGGAGGAACGCACGAATAACACCGCTGCGGGCGTGCAGTGCGACAGCCTCGCGTATGTGATGTACACCTCGGGTTCCACTGGCATGCCCAAAGGAGTGGAGATTTCGCACCGGGGCATCGTGCGCCTGATTTTCGGACAGACCTACGCGCGTTTCAGCGAGAACGAAGTCTTTCTCCAGCTTGCGCCCGTCTCATTCGACGCCTCCACTTTCGAGATCTGGGGATCCTTGCTGCATGGGGCGCGTTGCGTTTTATTCCCCGGAAGGGTCCCGGCGGCGCACGAGTTGGACGAGGTGATTCGTAAACACCAGGTGACTATCCTGTGGCTTACGGCGCCGCTATTCAACGCTGTGATCGATGAAGCGCCCGAAGCCTTGTCGCCCCTTCGACAACTGCTCATCGGTGGCGATGCGCTCTCGGTTCCCCATGTGCGACGTGCTTTGACGCATCTACCGCACGTCGAGCTAATCAACGGCTACGGGCCGACTGAAAACACGACTTTCACCTGCACTTACCGCATCCCCAAGCAAATGGGGAAAGACATCCCGTCTATCCCTATCGGCAGGCCGATTGCGAACACTACGGTTTACATACTCGACCGGTATTTGCAGCCGGCTCCAATCGGCGTTCCAGGAGAACTGTACATTGGCGGAGCGGGATTGGCGCGCGGCTATTTGAACCGTCCGGAACTCACAGCTGAAAAGTTCGGCTCCGATCCGTTCGCAGAAGCTTCGCGTGAGCGGCTCTATAGGACGGGCGACATCGTGCGCTATCTGCCCGATGGAAACATCGAGTTTCTCGGCAGGCGCGACAATCAAGTAAAGGTCCGCGGCTTCCGAATCGAGTTGGGCGAAATCGAGGGCGCGCTTAAAAAACACCCGGAAGTACGAGAGGTCGCGGTCGTGGTGCACGCGGACGCCCATGACACCAAATATCTGGTGGCATACGTCGTTCCTCAGAGCGGCCAATCTCTCGCCCCTGAACAGCTCCTCGATTTCCTGAAGCGAAAGATGCCCGAATACATGCTGCCGCAGTTTGTGTTCCTCCCATCACTCCCGCTCCTCCCGAGCGGAAAATTGGACAGGCGCGCTCTGAAAGCGCCAGCGTCCTTGGAGGCCGAGCGACAACGGCAATCGGTGGCTCCGCGGGATGCGACCGAATCCGAATTGGTAAACATTTGGGAACAAGTTCTGGGAAGCGGTCCGGTGGGTATCAACGACAACTTCTTCGACCTTGGTGGTCACTCGCTCCTGGCAGTGCGCTTGTTCAGCGAGATTGAGCGCATTTTCGGGAAGCAGCTTGACCTCTCGACGTTGATGAGTGCGCCGACCGTGGCACAACTCGCCGCGTCCCTGCGAAACGGTCATGCAGCCAATTCTTCTTTGCTCGTCCCGATTCAGCGGCAGGGCAGCCGCCCTCCGTTGTACTGCATTCACGGTGGCGGAGGACATGTTCTGCGGCTTCGGGATCTCGCTCTCGGTCTAGGTCCTGATCAGCCCATGTATGGGCTCCGCGCGCCTGTTTTCAATGGTTACCATTCCTCAGTCAGCGTAGAGAGACTCGCGGAAATCTACGTTCAAGAGATCCGCAAGGCGCAACCGGAAGGACCGTATTACCTAGCTGGCCCGTCCTTTGGTGGCCTGATCGCATACGAAATGGCAACCCAGTTGGCTGCGCTCGGAGAAGAAGTCGCGCTGCTTGTCTTGTTTGATACGGGGAATCAGGCATTCGGGCGATCTTTACCGTTCCTCGGATCGCTCCGATTCCGAGCGTCTCGCATGCTGGGAAGAATGCAGTATTACCGCGCCTGGTTCCTGCGCACAGGACCAAAGGTGAGAGGACGATTGGTCCCAGAGTTGTGTCGCTCTGCCTGGACCAGGATCGGCAACCTATTGTGGAGGGCTGCGTACACCACATTCCGCTGGAGCAATCGCCCCCTGCCCAACTGCCTGAGGGATAACTTAAAGGTGTTCACCCGCGCCGCCAAGGCCTATCGCCCAAAGCCGTACCCGGGGCGCGTCGTTCTTTTCAAGGCGGAGGAACAAGAGGGGCAATACGGCCCGGATCCAACAATGGGATGGGGCGGCTTGGCGCGGGGCGGCATCGAGATTCACGTTGCCGCGGGCGATCACACGAGCATGTTCCGGAAACCTCAAGTCTATAAGCTTGGAGAGCAGCTGCGTGCGCGTCTGGAAGCCGCGCAAAGGAATGAGTGTCTCCGGCGTCAAAACCAATCCGCTGTTGTCTGAGCTCAGGCCGAGCTCAGGCTGAATGCCGATTATTGATTCACGGAAGAGAGCTAACAAGTGAAGAGAAATGCTGAAAACCTGGCTTCCCGCACTCTACAGATCAACGTAGACGGGCGATGGATTGACCTGACCGAATTGGAAGCGGCAGTGTGCAACAACTGTCCTGTAGAGGCATGCGTTGTATTGCCCAGGGAGCACAACGGGGCCGTAGAACTGGTGGCTTATGTCGTGCCGAACTCTCCTTACGTGCCGGAGCATTTCGGGGCTCAGGTCAAGTCAAAAATGCCGTCGGGCGAAGTGAATTGTTTCTGTGTGCCGGTGGCCGCGATTCCGCTGACGGAGACAGGCGAGGTTGATTACGAAGCGCTCATTCAGCTTCCCGTTTTCGAGGAAGGCCTACTGCATCGTTGGAGTGAAGCGCTTCAAACGGTGATGGACATCCGTCAAGGCTCAGTCGTCATTGACGAGCAGAGTCCGGATCTTGCGCCGTTGCATCTCTCCGATTTGATTCCAGCGTGGAAACCAGCCGCGTCGAAAGCCTCCGACGTACCTTCGGCAGCAGCGCAAAACCCGGAGAAGTCAGCCACAGGGTTTGGACCGAGGACCTTGGCTCTTGCGGATGGTGGTCCGCTGGTGTTTCCCGGCGACGCGCCGAAAACGTTGACGGAAGCCATCGTGCGTACCGCGACTGAATTCCCAGACAAAGGCATCATCTATGTCAAATCGAACGGTGAGGAGGTTTTTCAGAGTTTTCCCGCGCTTTTACGGGAAGCCCGTTGCATCCTGGCCGGTCTTCGAGCGAGAGGATTGAAGGCAGGGGCAAGAGTTATTCTGCAAGTGCAATCATTATCCGATCATTTCAGTTCATTCTGGGCGTGTGTTCTGGGGGGCATTACGCCCGTGACAGTTGCAGTCGCGCCCTCCTACGCAGACCGAAATTCCGTAGTCAACAAACTCTATAACGTTTGGAAGCTGCTCGAGCAGCCCGTCATCCTGGCAAACGCTCAACTGATCAGGCCTCTGGTTGAACTCCAGAGATTTTTCCCCGGCGAAAAGTTCAAGGTCCTGTCTGTTGATGAGTTGAAGAGAAATTCCCCTGCCGAAGACATCTTTGCCAGCCAGCCCGAGGATCTGGTTTTCTTCCAACTGACCTCAGGCAGCACCGGCGTACCCAAGTGCATTCAAGAGAGCCACCGCAGCATTATTGCCCATATTCACGGCTCAGGGCAGTTCAATGGCTACTCGCCGAATGACGTCTGCCTCAACTGGTTGCCCGTAGACCATGTTGTCCCGACCCTCACATTTCACTTAAAGGATGTTTATCTGGGCTGCCAGGAAATTCAAGCCGAAACGAGCGTGCTTCTTTCGGACCCTCTGCGCTGGCTGGATCTCCTTGAGGCTCACAGAGTCACTCATACGTGGTCTCCCAATTTTGGCTTCAAACTGGTGAGTGACCGGCTAGCCTCGGTCGACAACAGGAAATGGGATCTGTCCTCCGTGAAGTTTTTCATGAACGCCGGCGAACAGGTCACGCTCCCAGTAGTGAGAGAGTTTCTCGATCGAGTCGCTCCTTTCGGTGTCTCTCCGCGCGCCATGCAGCCGGCCTTCGGAATGGCTGAGGTCTGCACTTGCATGACCTACCAGAATGACTTTGCAATCGAGACAGGGGTTCACCGCTTTTTGAAATCTTCTCTGGGTGGCCTCTTGCATCCGGCGAATGCTCAAGACGCGTCGGTGATCACGTTTGTGGATCTTGGACCCCCAATGCCCGGAGTCCAGATTCGGATCACGGATGCGCAAAACCAGGTTCTGCCGGAAGGCATGATCGGCCGCTTTCAGATTAGCGGAGACGTTGTCACACGCGGTTATTTGAACAACGACGAAGCGAACCGGGAAGCTTTTGTTGGCGACGGTTGGTTTAACTCAGGCGATCTGGGATTTATCCTTAGCGGCCGCCTGACCCTGACGGGCCGGGAAAAGGAAATGATCATCGTCCGTGGCGCCAACTTTTACTGCTATGAGATCGAGGATGTGGTGAACAGCATCCCTGGCGTCGAGCCCACGTTCACAGGCAGCTGCGCTGTGAGTGATCCTGCCACGGGCACCGAAGGCCTGGCGATCTTCTTCGTGCCACAGAAGACTAACACGGACGAACGGATCAGTCTGATCCACCGGATTCGTACTGCAGTCGCTGGTAATCTCGGCATCAGCCCCTCGCTGATCATTCCCCTGCGCCGAAGTGATTTCCCCAAAACCACCAGCGGCAAAATCCAGCGGAATCAACTGAAGAAGTCGTTGGCGGCCGGCCACTACGACTCAATCCTCAAGGAAATCGATATCGCTCTCGGTAATTCCAATACCTTGCCCGACTGGTTTTACCGCAAGGTCTGGCGGCGCAAAGAAATCAAATTCCACCGGACTCCCGAACTGCTTGGCGGATCGGTCATTTTCCTCGATCCATTGGGACTGGGTGAGCGCCTCTGCGCGAAGCTGATGGGCTCAGAACAACCTTGCGTGCGAGTAGACCGGGGCGCGGAATTTGCCAAGCTGAATTCGCAGTCCTATCGAATCGATCCGACAAATCCCGAGCATTATCGGCTTCTGTTAACTTCAATTGCAGAAGACGGAATACGCGTCGAGCAGGTTCTTCATCTCTGTAATTACCGCGAGTTTTCCAGCGCGTGGGGCGAGTTCGATCACGTTGAACGTTCGCTGGACCATGGACTATTCAGCCTGCTCTTCTTGGTTCAGGCTCTGTGCGTACAGTCCGAAGCCGCGCGGCCGTCCCGCCTCCTGGTCGTTTCGAGCAACAGCCAGCACACGAGAGCAGCTGATCCAGTCGATTGCACGAGAAGTATGGTCTCGGGACTTCTCAAGACTGTTCCGCAAGAAACTCCCTGGCTTACCTATGGCCACGTGGATTTGCCGGGGGAGAACATCGAGCAAGAAGCGGACCTGGTCTTGGCGGAGATGCAATCCCCTCAAGGTGACCGCGAAGCGGCTTGGCGGGATGGGTGCCGCTGGATACCGAGACTCCAGAAGGTGGACTTTCGAAATGGAACCAGGTATCCGTTGCCTTTCGAGCCCGGCGGCTTCTATCTGTTGACTGGCGGGTTGGGTGGCGTTGGCTTCCGTGTAGCCAAGTATCTCTTGCAAAACTGCCAGGCGCGTTTGCTGATCCTTGGCCGAACGCCCCTTCCTGACCGCAAGACTTGGGCCGAGCATTTGGTTAAAGCTGACGTCGTAGCTGAACGGATTCTGGCGTATCAAGAGCTGGAACGCTGCGGCGAAATTGCTTACGAGGCTGTGGATATTTGTGATTTCGCCGCTGTGCGAGCTGCGGCCGAGAAAGCCGGGACTCGCTTCCAGTCCGAACTGGCCGGCGTAATTCAGTTGGCTGGGCTCTACCACGAGCGCCTGCTCAGCGAAGAATCCAAAGAAAGCTTCGCCGCCGTACTGCGCCCTAAGGTCCTTGGCTCGTTAGCGCTTAACAGCCTTCTCAGCAACCGCCCTGGCGCTCTGTTTCTCTCGTTTTCCTCGGTAAATGGCTTCTTAGGCGGTTTTTCGGTGGGCGCCTATTCCGCCGCCAACGCTTTCCTGGATGCATTCGCTGACTATCAGAGAGAGGCTCTGGCGATGCGCAGCCAATCCCTGTCCTGGAGCCTTTGGGACGAAACGGGAATGAGCCGTAATTTTGCGATGAAGGAGTTGGCCCGCACCCGCGGGTATTACAGCATTCTTCGCGAGCAAGGGATTAGCTCGTTTCTGGCGGCCTTGCATCAGGATTGCGCCCAACTGTTGATTGGACTGGACGCGAGCAAACATTCGATTCGCCGTCATCTCGAGAACGGTTCTTGCGGGCTTCAAGAATTGTCAGCTTATTTCGTTTCCGAGAATGGAGCGGCATCCACGCGAAAGCTGGAAGCGTTGTCAGTCGAGGATCGCTACGGCACACCCACGCGGTGTAAGACTCGGCCGCTCGAAACGATGCCGCTTACACCCGCGGGCGAGATTGATCGCCAGCAGCTCTCGATGCGGACCCATAGGGGGAAAACCGGTAGCGAGCCGCCCCGAACCGCAGTCGAAGAAGCCCTCGCCGCCATATGGGCTGAGGCGCTCCGCGTGGATCGAGTCAGCCGGAACGACAACTTCTTCGATCTGGGCGGGCACTCCTTGTCGGCAGCCCAAATTGCTTTCAATATTCGGCAGATCTTCAAAGTCGATTTCCCGCTGCAGGCATTCTTTCAGGCCCCTGTGCTCCGTGCGCAAGCACAACAACTGGAGGAAAGAGTTTTCGAACAGGCGAATGCGAGTGAGCTGGAGGAGCTGATTCACGAAATCGACGGTATCCCGGAAACCGATCGGAATTGGGACGTCGATCGCAACGCGGGTAGAGATTGCCCGGCAAGTTGAGGCGAGCCGATATGGAACTGGGACACAAATCGAGTCGCTTGACACCGGAGAAACGGGCGCTAGTGGCGTTGCGGCTGTCCACGGCCCGGCGGCATTGCATTTCTCAGAAGGTTATCTCACTACCGCAAGTCCATCCTGATCCTCGGAACCGCTACGAGCCATTTCCTCTCAGTGACATACAGCAGGCCTATCTGATTGGGCGCTCCGACGGTGCGGAACTTGGGAACATCTCCTGCCAGAGCTATTCGGAAGTGGAGGTAGTGGATTGGGATCGCGAACGCTTCGAAGCGGCCCTGCAAAAGATGATTGAGCGACATGAGATGTTGCGTTGCGTTGTTCTGCCGGAAGGTCGCCAGCAGATTTTGCCGCAGGTGCCTTCCTACCGAGTTGAATCAATCGACTTGCGCGGACAAGGGCCGATGGCCGCCGCCGCGCGGCTGGAGGCCGTGCGTCGAGAAATGTCTCAGCAGGTACGCCCCACTGATCGCTGGCCCCTGTTTGATTTTCGTGTATCCCATCTCGACTCCCGCCGCAGCCGGTTGCACGTGAGCATCGATCTGCTGATCGCGGATGGCCGCAGTCTTCAAATTCTCTTTGGCGAACTGGCCCAGCTATATAACAACCCGGACGCGATCCTGCCGCCCATTGAGCTTTCTTTTCGGGACTATCTCCTCGCTTTCAACTCGCTCGAGGACACGGAGGCATATCGGGAGTCCACCGAATATTGGCTGAAACGCTCGCCCACGCTGCCGCCGGCGCCGGAATTGCCGCTGGCCACAAACCCTGCTTCGATCACTCGGCCCGGATTCGAGCGCCGCCAAGCCCGCATTGATGCAACAGTCTGGCGGACCCTGAAGGAAAGGTCTGCTCGCCTCAGATTGACGCCCGCCGGGACTCTTCTTGCGGCATACGCTGAAGTACTCGGGATCTGGAGCAAGAACCCACGCTTCACGATCAATCTCACTCTGTTCAATCGACTGCCTTTGCACAAGCAGGCCAACACCATTATTGGCGATTTCACTTCTGTGGACCTCCTGGAAATTGACAACTCGAAGCCCGAAGCTTTCGAAACGCGTGCGCGGCGGGTGCAAGAGCAGCTTTGGCAAGACCTCGACCGCCGTTACTTCAGCGGCATTCAAGTAATCCGAGAGCTCTCCCGATCCCAGCGCGGCGGACCGAAGGCGATCATGCCCGTGGTTTTCACCAGCCTCCTGAACGTCGGTGATCGAAATGAGGAGCCGATCGGGGCAGGTCAGCTTGGCAAGATTGTCTTCGCCATCACCCAGACGCCCCAGGTGTACCTCGACTTTATGGTCCATGAGGAAAGCGGTGAGCTTGTAATCAACTGGGACGCCGTGGACGACCTATTTCCCTTGGGTCTCCTGGATGATCTGTTCAACGGCTACCAATACTTGTTGGAGCAGTTGGCTTCGGACGACGCAAGTTGGCAACACACCCTTGCTGAGAACTCGCGAAGACTCATACCTGTGACCCAAATGGATTTGCGCGAGGAGATCAATGACACCGCGGCCCCGGTGACCGATGAATTGTTGCACACCCTTTTTCTCAAGCAGGTTGAGCAACATCCCGACCAGACCGCCGTCTGTGCAGCCACTCGCCGGCTGAGCTACGCGGAAGTCTATCAACGTGCCTGCCGCGTGGAAGAGCAGCTACTCCACAGAGGCGTGGAACCGAATCAGTTGGTCGCGGTCATGATGGAAAAAGGTTGGGAGCAAGTCGTTGCCGTGCTGGGAATCCACTTGGCTGGCGGGGCTTACTTGCCGATCGACCCGGAATTGCCGGCTGAGCGCCAGTGTCACCTCGTCGAGCATGGCGAAGTGAAGGTGGTTCTGACCCAATCCGCAGTGCGCCATCGGTTGAGGGTGCCGGCAGGAGTCGATGTTCTGGCGGTTGATCTGTTGAATCCCGGTGATGCCGGCGCTCCCGTTCCCCGCAGACGGCAAACACCGGAGGACCTCGCGTATGTCATCTACACCTCGGGTTCGACCGGTCTGCCGAAGGGCGTGATGATCGATCACCGCGGGGCCGTCAACACTGTGCTCGACATCAATCGGCGCTTTGGCATCAACTCACAGGATCGCGTGCTGGCGATCTCACGGTTGAGTTTTGACCTGTCCGTTTACGACATCTTCGGCGTGCTGGCAGCCGGCGGAACCATCGTGATGCCCTCGGCTGACCTCGCGCACGATCCAGCGCACTGGGCCGAGTTGATCTTGTCGGAGAAGGTGACGGTATGGAATACGGTGCCCGCCTTGATGCAGTTGCTGGTGGAACAAGCTGCGCGTCCCGAAGCGATCGGAAACTCTCTGCGATTGATCATGATGAGTGGCGACTGGATCCCCCTGAACTTACCGGTCCAGATTCGGCGGATTTTATCCAATACGAAGATTGTCAGCTTGGGAGGCGCGACCGAAGCTTCGATCTGGTCGATCTTATACCCCATCGAGCGAGTAGATCCGAATTGGAAGAGCATCCCCTACGGCAAGCCGATGCTGAACCAGGCCTTCCATGTGCTGAATCAGATGCAGGCGCCTTGCCCGATAGGGGTCCCAGGCCAGCTTTACATTGGAGGCATCGGGTTAGCGAAGGGGTATTGGCGGGATGAGCAGAAGACCAAGGCCAGTTTCATTCAGGATTCGGCAACCGGGCAGCGGCTCTATCGGACGGGGGATTGGGGCCGATACCTCCCCGACGGCAACATCGAGTTCTTGGGACGGGAGGATTTCCAGGTAAAACTGAACGGTTACCGGGTCGAGTTGGGGGAAATTGAGGTTCGGATGCAGGAGCACGATAGGGTCGAGAATTGTGTTGTGGCCGTTCGAGAGGATAGCCCGGGAGAGAAGCGTTTGGTCGCATATGCGACTGCGAAGCCGGGAGTGCGTTTGGAGGCTACCGATTTGCAGGAGCACCTCCGCGCGAGGTTGCCGGAATACATGGTGCCTTCGGTGTTTGTCTTCTTAGATCGATTTCCGCTGACGCCGAATGGAAAGGTGGATCGAAGGGCACTGCCGGCGCCCGCGCAAAATGATCTCACAATGGAATCCGCCCCAACCGCGCCTAGAGATGCATTGGAGCTTCAGTTGACCAATATTTTGGAAAGGATCTTGCGAATTCGTCCTGTGGGGCTGAGAGACAACTTTTTTGATCTCGGTGGACAGTCGCTGATCGCGGTTCGTCTCTTCTCTGAGCTAAGAGAATTGACTGGCCGGAACCTACCCTTGTCCGCCTTCTTTCAGGCTCCAACCGTGGAGAAGCTGGCGAACCTCCTCCGGGCAGACGGCTGATGTCCGTGCCCGCACTAAGGATTCTGTGCTCAAAGCCTGCTCCACCACTAACAGTTGGCTCTTATAAACCTTGAAGTAGATGATCTCCCAAGATTCGGCCTCCTGCCTCTCCTGCCCCGTCAAGTGACGGTCCACCTCCTACTTAAACTCTTCAGTCGGCATTGAACGGGCTTTGTGCAACCAGATTGCACAATCAGAGCCCCTTCCTCCGCGCGACCTTGACTAGCTCCGCCCCCCTCGGTCCGTCCCGCCCGCTTCAGGCCTCAGTGGATTTGCCGCGGCAGCTACTCGTGGATTGCCATAAGGTAGTAAGCCACCGGCGCGATTCGGGAAGCCGCTTCTCTAGAAATTCATCGAAATTTCAGATTCTCTAGCTTCCAGTACTACCCCCCTTTTCCGATTGCATCTGCTCAGAGCGATCGCGCATCCTGACTGCGGGAATGGCTCGTTGCACGATACTGTTGTTGTGTCCGGCACCTCGGGATGTACATGCGACGATATCTGCGGTAATTTGATCGGCGGCATCCCACGAGCGAAATCGATCAATGAGTGAAGCAGATCTCACAAATCCTCGGTTCAATGCGGACCCCTATCCGACCTATGCGCAACTGCGCGCGGAGGCTTCTGTTTGTCGCGCGCGGATCGGCCCCAGGGAATTCGCCTGGCTGATTACGCGATACGACGACGTGGTCGCTGCTCTCAAGGACGAGCGCTTGGTCAAGGATCGGCGGAATGCACCGGCCTCGGACCGCAGAGTATGGGGAGCGCGCGTGCGATGGGTCTTCGGGCCGCTTTTGTATCACATGCTCGGCTTGGACGAGCCGGACCATACGCGGGTACGCAGCCTCGTTCAAGGGGCATTTACACCACGCCTTGTAGAGAGCATGCGTTCGCGGATCGAGTCCCTCACCGAACAGCTCCTCGACCGCGTCGCCGTGCAACGCCGAATGGATGTCATCCGCGATTACGCGCTGCCGTTGCCGACCACCATCATCGCCGACATGCTCGGGGTGCCGGCCATTGACCGTGACCGCTTTCACCGCTGGTCGGTCGCCGTGGCGTGTTCGGCCTTCACAGGAAGGGTTGCAATACTCCGGCTTGTTCCGAGCCTGCTGGCGTTTTTGCAGTATATCCGCAAGTTGATCAGACTCCACCGGGACCGGCCTGAAAATGATCTGATCAGCAAGCTCGTCGCGGCTGAAGAGGCCGGCGACAAGCTCAGCGAACAAGAGCTCCTCGCCATGATCTTTCTCTTGCTTATCGCCGGACATCAAACAACTATCCACCTGATCGGCAATGGCACCCTGGCTCTGCTCGAGAACCGTACGGAAATGGATAGGCTGTGCGCGCAGCCGTCGATCATGCCGTCCGCAGTCGAGGAGATGCTGCGCTATGACGGTCCCATCCCGTTAGCCAGTCATCGTTGGACGCGCTGCGAGATGTCTATAGGGGGTGCAACGATTCCACCGGGCGAACCGGTGTTCGCCGCAATCGCCTCCGCGAACCGCGACCCGCAGCAGTTTGGGCACCCGGACGAGCTGGACCTCACGCGCGAGCCCAATCGCCACGTCACCTTCGGACAAGGCATCCATCGTTGCCTCGGCGCACCATTGGCGCGCCTAGAAGCGCAAATCGCCTTCACAACTTTGTTGCGTCGCTTCCCACACTTGTGCTTGGCCGTATCGCGCAATGACCTTCGCTGGGAGAGGAGCATCCTCCTCCGGGGATTGCAGGCGCTCCCCGTAGAACTCGCATAACTGGCTTCAAGCCGAAAAGGGTGGACTAGCCTTCCGCTTCGTTCTGGCTTGGCGTATTGACAGCCCAGCCGGATTTTCGAGAGGAGATGCGGTGATGTTGGAATTTGGCATTGGCTTTCAATTTGCACCGGTTCAGCAAATTGTTGCCACAGCAGAACAATCGGAAGAAGGCTGGTTTTACAAGTTGCTGGATCGCGGAAGACTATTATTTTAGGGGAGCGCTCGCCGTCGTTTCCGCGGTAGCTGCGAGAACGCGGACGTTGCGTGTGAGGCCGGGCGTGATCAATCCCTACACTCGCCACCCTGTCCTCATCGCGATGGAAATGCAAGGGATCAGCCAACTTTCGGCCGGGCGTAGCTTCCTTGGGCTGGGTTGCTCGGAGAGATTTTGGATGGAAGAGCAGCTTGGGATTAAGTGGGGCGCTCCCGCCACCGTTCTAAGAGAATCGATAGAAGTCATTCGTCGAGCTTGGCAGGCAGAGGAGTTTTCCTACACGGGCAACTTCTTGTCAATTTCTGGCGTCAAGCTGCAATTTCGCTTGCCCCATCACATCCCCATTTATCTGGGAACGATGCGGCAGCGTACTCTCGCCTTGGCCGGCAAACTCGCCGATGGCGTCGTGCTTCCGCTAATGGCAGGTCCCCAATACGTGCGCTTTGCCGTGTCGAACATCGCTCAAGGCGCAAAAGAGGTGGGCCGCGATTTCCGTGCGGTGCCAATCTACACCTATGTGCTTCTGTCTGTTGACGAGAATCGAGACACCGCGCGCAAGAAGGTTCGAAACATTCTGGCGCACTATCTTGGTTTCTTAGCGAATCAGCGGCGGACGAATAGTCAGACCCTTCTGAAGGATCACCCGATATTCTCGCAGGCTGGGTACACTGAGGAGTCGATCAAGGGTTTCATTGAACGGGAGCAGCGGAGCGATCCAGACGAAGCCCTGGCGAACTCGATCATAGACGCCTTCGCTGTCGCTGGGGAACCTGACGAATGCTGCGAAAAGCTGCAGCGGTTGGCGGATGCGGGAGTGACCGGGTTCATTCTCTTTGAGATACCGGGGCACTTGGTAACCCAGCTAGTATCTGCTACCGCGAAACACATTCTCACCAAGTTTTAGATCCGGTGCGATCAGGCGCAGTAAGGACAGAACCGTCAACGCCGCTGCATCCACATCCAACTCTCGGGCAGACCCTTGAACGCCAGAACCAAGTCAATCGGCACTGCCGATCGGTTCAGAAGCTCGATAGGGAAGCATAGGCCCAGTGTGGCTCGCGAGATGGGCGCCGAAGCGCCCGGAAGCGAGAAAATGCTGCAGGTAGCGTGGTTGGATTCAGTCCAAAAGTGTGAACATCGTGAGCGTTGTCAGGTTGTCCCACCCCTTCTGAGATCACGGGAACTAGTTGAATTGGGTGTTAAGCCTAGCGGTCTTCCGGGCTCGCAGCTCGGCAGGATTCTCTCCAGAACTATGCGGACATTATGCTAGGGCTCTTTCCCAACATACCTAGTCTTGTTAGTCAATTACAGGGCAGGGCTCCGTCACCCTAATTGTTGCAAATCCTAAAGCGGCTAAGTCTCCTTGCACCAGCCTTCGGTGTCGCCGCATAGTTGGCTATCAGCGCCGGCAATGCCCACACCTGCTTAGTGAATCGTGATGCGATGGGCAAGTTCAGTAGGACCGTGACAGGGCCATTCATTTGGTCAGTCCCCAGTATTATTGCTGTGTCTCCGGGCCTTGGGAGGTGATCTACGGCGGCTTCTACCGCTGGATGAACTGATGGCCCCTGCTGCCACGGACGTGGACATGCTCGTGACACTTGGCGCACAGCGTGATTAGGTTCCACTCCGCATCGTCTCCCAGCAAGCTCCGCGAGTTAAGATGGTGCACCTGGAGATTCATGAGGCTTCCGCAAGACTGGCAGCGCCATCCGTCCCGACGAAGCACCTGTTGGCACAGGTCTCGATACGACTCGGGATCGAGCTGTAGTCGTGGGCGTCTTTGTCGGAGCAGGGTCACGAAGCCTTTTTCAACTGCTCTAAGAACTCCTGTTTCTGAGGACGTCGAAGCAACGCGAAGAACCGACCAAGCGAGAGGAGCAACGCGTCGGGATTGCCGTTGTCAAGGTTGGCCCCCGCCAGAAAGTCGGCACAGATCATCTCTAAGCAGTAACCGCGGGATTTGTCCGTGCCCAGCATCAAGGACGCCGTCCCCAGAGCCTGCTCCACCACTGGCAGCTGGCTCTTGTACACCTTGAAGTAGATGATCTCCCACGGTTCACTCTCCTGCCCCGTCAGGTGACGGTCCACCTCCCGCTTGAACTCCTCGGTCTGCAGGGAGCGGGCTTTGTGCAACCAGATTGCACAATCGAAGCCCTTCCCTTCCCTGCGCGCGACCTTGGCTAGCTCCGCCGCCTTGGTCCATCCCACCTGCTTTAGGTCTCGGTGAATCTCCCGCGGCAACTGCTCGTGGATTGCCATGAGGTAGTAGGCCTTCCGGCGCGATTCGGGAAACCGCTTCTCCAGAAATTCATCAAAAGACTTCAGATTCTCCAGTCTCCAGTAATGCTCCGCCCGCACTTCACAGAGATAACGCCCCAAATCCACAAACCGCACGTCTCGCTCCTGCTCCTTCCCTCTCTCCCACGCCAAGATCTCATCAATCTTGTTCAGAACGAACAAGGCCCGTCGGCGGTCGAGCTTCGGTTCCATCGGCCGTCCGTTAATCGGTAAGCTCGTCAAGCCAATCAAGGTCGCTGGCTCCTGGTCGACGGATAAGCTTGGACGCGATGAGCGTTGGGTTGTCGAGGCACAGCCCCAAGTGCGCACAACTCACGCAAGCGTTCTGGGGAAAGCGGATCCCACTGTGAGGGGCGAACTGACCCGCTTCGATCTGGCCAATCGTGGCTTCCACCAGCTGACCAAACTCTCGGCGCTGCTCGTCCGAGATCGAGGCCTTCAGGTATTGGATCTCAGGTGATCGCTTGCGCACGAACACGACCAAAGCCACTTCAGGAATTCCGCTGATCCAGGAATAGCAAACCAGCTGGGGATCGAGGGACAGCAATCCTTGGGGTTCTTTCGAGTAGCGGCTCGTCGTGGTCTTCCAATCAATTAGACAGTGCCGGCCATCGAGTTCGCCTAAGGCGTCCAGGTAGGCAACGAATTCATTGCCCCAGAGAAGAGTTCGGATCACCTTGATCTGGAGATTTTTCTTCGGACCAGGAATATGAACGCGATCATCCATCGCGAACTTTTCGAGCAGATGAATTCCTTGATGGAGGATCTGGTCCCAGGAGTCATCCTTACTCTGTTCAAACGGAGCATCGCGAAAACCACCCCATTCCTTGAATAACACCGCCGCAGCATCTTCCCGCCGGAAGTAGGCACCGAGAGCCTTTTCGAAACAACGACCGAATATCATCGCCGGGCGCGTCTCTTTCTCCCGCCAGCCATCCAGATACCGATAGCGGTAACTCCGCGGACAGCGCAGGTACTGGCTAATCTGACTGTAGCTATAGATCATCCGCGCTCTCTTGCTTCGGGTTCGCAGCAATGGCCGCGCACGAGAGCTCTTCCCACTCTCCAGCGGGAGAAAATGCTTCGAGATTCTGAAAGGACCGCCCGTTCAGGGTCGTGTAGGAAGTCCGAATGACTCCCCGAAGATTCCGGAGAGCTTTCTCATCCACTTGATCCTGGCCGAGCAGGTCCGGGTCGTACCCAAAATCTCGGAGAAACCAGTTGAGCTTCCAGAGTGCCCTTTCGGTGCAGTACAACCGACTGGAGAGAGATCGCCCGGCAAAGGGCTTGGGCTCTAAGACGACGAGGCGGATCGCGAGGAACGGTTTCTGGGGATGCCATCGATAGAAAGCCCATTCGACACGGACCAAGAACAGCCCCTCGAGCCGATCCGCTCCATCCTGTACCTTCAAGTGCAGATCCGGGATGTGGCGTCTCATGGCTTTGCCTCCAGAGGTTGTGCATACGAGTTGAGTTTGCACACCAGACTGTCCAGGTCTACCTTCGCTGAAGTCGCCAGATGGGAGATGAAAGACTCAACCAGATCTCGACTGGCTTCTTTGAGAGTCTGAGTACCGCAGAAGTCCGCCGCGTATGCCTTCACGAGCGTGGGGTCGAGATTGTACTGACGGATTAGAAGGCAGAGTTGGTCGCGCAAACGAGGTTGGCCGTTGATTGAGCAGTTTGCGCCGCGAGACCCGTTCGATTGAGCCGGGGCGGCAGGATCGAAGAAGGAGCCCAGCTCTTCGACAGAACAGAGCCCGATTCCGTAGGCCTTGCGCAGGGCGCGGTTGACGGCTCTTGTCTCCGCGACACGCATCCCGGCGCCCCGGACCAGAGGAGACACGTTCGAGGGATCGGCGTCTCCGTAGCCGACGAAGCCTTTCGAGCGAGGAGACATGTAGACAGTCGCCTTGAAGACCCATCGGTTAGCCCAGGAGTTGCAGTATTCACGAATTGGCTGAACCCGAATACCGGAGCAACGATTCCGATTAGCCAATCCCAGTAAGCCAGAATGCGTGACATACCAGTTGCCGTTCAGCAGCTGGATCTCACCCCGCGCAACAGAGAAGCCAAACCTCTCGGTGAGATCCCTAAGCGCCCGGAAGTGTCGCTGTTCTATTTCTCGCCCCCACAGTTGCTTTGCGAGGTGTCTGTTTGAGTAAATCAAGTGTCGCCTTAAGCGGCCTAAACCTCTTTTCATGCACACATTGTATTTCAAATACACACATTTGTGTCAAGGATTTTCGACTGGCAAAGCGCACACAGTCCAATACAATGTGGGCGACATGAGAAAGGACACTGCTCTATCTTTCCGTGTACCACGGCGGCTGAAAGCAGACCTTGAAAAGGTCGCCCTGACCGAGGGTCGTAGCCTCTCGCAAGTCTGTGAAGCGCTATTGGCTGGAGGCCTCGACGGCTACCGAAAGGACGGCGCCAAATACCTGCAGCGCTTGCTCTCCCGCCAGAAAAAGGACGCCTCTGAGTAGTTCGGACTCGGCGGGAACCCCAGAACCAAATGCCGGATTCGGACGGGCTCGGTACGGGTGGCCTACGCAATAAGAGCCGAAATTACAAAACGAACAGAGCGAACGTAATGAACACAAAGGGCTTGGGGTTTCGCAAGCTGCAAATATTGACGTGTTCGGGCAATCCCTGCCCTTGTCCGGCCCAGAAGACGCGCGCCAAGGGCTCCAGGGCCGATAGACTACGGAGTCATGCAGGCGGCGGCATGAAGCATTCTCTCGAAGCTGGGCACCGTTTTTCCGAGCGCTGGCGGCGGGGCGAGATGATCTCGCCAATCTGATGCAGTGTGCTGCCGCCGTTCAATTCCCACTGCATGGCGACTTCTTCGTGTTATTCGTGAACGGCGACACCGCGACACAGACCTTCGGCTCCGGGGGAATTAGCGGCGGTGGCATTGTCCGGCTCGGCGGTTCCAACAGCGCTTGGGCCGCCGCATCGAACGTATCATTCGTGAGCGTTGCCGGATCGCAGCCGCCACCATTCCAGAATCCGGACTGGGTGCCATCCGATTGGATCTCCGTGGCGATGTTACCCGAAAGGGTCACGGGTCCACACGCGGACGCATACTGGTTCCACACATAGATCGCTGTATTCCCGCCGCCCGACACGGGCGTCCGATTTAGCACCTGGTTGCCCATAACTACCTGATTCGTTCCATTCGCTATCCCGATTCCGCACTGCCCAGTGTCCAGCAGCATGTTGTTCAAAAACTGCACGTTGTTGGCCCTGTCATCCGCAATCAGCCCACAGCCCGAAGGGCTGTGTCCTCCCGTGATGTAGTTCCCCTGCGCGACCACCCCGCTCGTCACTCCGAAGTTGATCGAATCCTCTTGATTTTCCGCGAACCGATATTTCGATGTGTCCGTACTCGACAACGTGTAGTTATTCTCCACCGTCACGTTGCTGCTGTTCGACCACGCTTGGAAGTTCTGCCCTCGGCTCTGCCCGTCCGCCGACTGCGACGGATCGGAATCGATCGGATTCACCAGAAAGTTCCCCTTCACCGTAACGCCGGTCGCGTTGTCTACTTCAATGTTCGACTCCCCGTAAGCGATCACATTCCCTTGAATCCAAAGATTGGAGGTCCCACTCGCGAAGATCCCATCATGCGTGTCGCAACATCCCGTCGTGAGCGGCTTCTCCGGATGAATGTAACTGTCATCAATTGCGATCGTGCTGCCGCCCGATATGTTCACGGCGTTCCCTCCGCACGGGCCGATTTCCGAGCTTCGAATGATGATGCTCGTGGAATTCGTCACCGTTACGCAGTCGCCACTGGGATTGGTGATGTGGAGATTCTCGATTACCGTGCCGTTCTGCCCACTGATCGTAATCGGCCCCGACGGCGTTAGCGGATGTGGCGAGAGATTGGTTGCAGTAACCGTTTTCGAGTCGGAGCCGGTCAAGTTGGCCCTATCGGTGGCCGTCACTGTAACCGTGAAAGACCCCGCGTTCGCGTAAGTGTGGGAACCGCTGCTGCCGCTGGTGGGCGAGCCATCGTCCCAGGTGATCACCGTGCTGACTAGGGCGTTCTGCGGGTCCGTGCAGGTAGCCTTGGCAGTCACATTTAATGGCACTGGGCCACTGCTTGGCGAAACTGAAAGCGTGCAGCTCGGCGGCTGATTCAGCGGTGGGGTGTTGGTTACAGTCACGGTTTTCGAGTCGGAGCCCTGCAACTTGGCGCTGTCGGTGGCCGTCACTTTCACCGTGAAACTCCCTGCGCTCGCGTAGGTGTGGGTGCCGCTGCTGCCGCTGGTGGACGTGCCATCGCCCCAACTAATCATCGTGCTGACCAGAGGGCTTTGCGGGTCCGTGCAGGTGGCGTTGGCGCTCACAGGTAATGGCACAAGGCCGCTGCTTGGCGAAACTGAAAGGGTGCAGCTCGGCGCGGTGGGTGGAGGGGTGTTAACGGAACTCTTCAAAGCCACAATCAGCCCTACAAACGAGTCTGTCACTGTGGCAGTCGCTGTTGCAGTCTGAACGGCGGCCGCAGCAAACATCTTGTCTTCAGAGAATGCCGAGTCGTTGCTGGGAGAGTTTGATAGCTCTGTATCGATCCACCCCGTTCCGGCGGTATAAGTTGGCTCGGAATTGTCCGAGCCAAAATAAGCGAAAACGTAATCGCCAGCGTTTGCGGTTGCCTTGGAGGTGGACGCTGACAGTGAGGTTTCCGTCTGAAGAGCGCTCCCAACAGCGTCGGCCACTGCCGTCACGCCATTGACCTCGTAAATATGGCAGTGGATATTGTCCGAAGCACCCGCGCCAATGCGGCAGGTTACCGTGTCTGTCCCCGTGCTTTTGGCTGTGGCGACGTATATAGCGGCCACCGAGTTTCCTCGATTGTCTCCGGCCACTAACAAAGTGAACACATTACCTTGCGAGTCCGCCGGAGCACCGAGCGTCTCTCCATCGAAGGTGCTCTGTGCTACCAGCAGCACGTCGCCGGCAGTCACGTTGCTCTTGAAGGGCACTGCAACCGAATTCGCGCTTGGGGTAAAGCCGCTGTTGTGTTGAACCGTGTGCAACTGAGGCGGAGGACCAGACGGCTGAACGGTGACCTTTGCACTCGCCGACTTAGTCGGGACGGCAACGCTCGTAGCCGTTACGGTGACCGTCGTGTTGGTGGACACCACCGGCGCTGTGAACATCCCTGCAGCAGTCGAGATTGTTCCTGCCGTCGCTGTCCACTGAACGGCCTGATCGGTAGTGTTGCTCACCGTCGCGGTGAATTGCTTCTTAGCGCCCGAGGAGACAGTGACTGAAGCCGGCGAGACGGTCACGGAGATAGGTGGGGGTGTGGACGGCTGAACGGTGACTATTGCACTGGCCGACTTGGTCGGAGCCGCAACGCTCGTAGCCGTTACAGTGACCGCCGTGTCGGTTGACACCACCGGCGCTGTGAACATCCCAGCCAGGATGGTTCCTGCCGTCGCTGTCCACTGAACGGCCTGATCGGTGGTGTTGGTCACCGTCGCGGTAAACTGCTTCGTACCCCCCGAGGAAACTGTCGCGGAAGCCGGGGAAATAGTCACTGAGATGGGCGGAGGCCCCGACGGCCCAAAGAACTCCGCCATGTCCGGAGCGCTTGCAGCACCACCCAATCCAGCGAAACTGGCGCCCAGCAGCTCGGCCATGACTCTCAGAGTGCTCTCATGGGAGTAAAACCCAGGAGATGCGCTAGGCCCGGTGGACTGGTAGTTTTGCTTGACGTCCCTGCCGATCATGAACCAGTAGATCTGACCGCCGCCGTTCGTGTTGTCACCACCAGACTCATCGAATACAACAATCACGACCGTGTCGCCGGTCGTTGAATCCAAGTGCCCGCCGCTCATCAACGGCTGTAGGATGTTCGCCTGAAGCCACTGATCGGCAACCTGAAGCGAGCAGTCGTGTGCGTCGTCGCACATGTTCGGCGTGACGAACGCATAGTTGGGAAGTGTGTTGTTCGCCAGATCGTGCGCAAACCCTAAGCTGGCATCTTCGAAAGGAACATAGCGGTTCGCGCAATTAGCCTGCACGTCGGAAATGTACGGAATAGGGCTGTGGTGAACGGCGTAATTCCCAACGTCGCTGCCGAAGTAACAGGGACTCGGCAGGTTTTCGGCGTAACCTTTCCAGGTCTTACCGACCGCTTGAACCGCGCGCACAATGTTGTCGGCGGTGTACGGGAATCCGCAGGTGTTCGGGTTACAGTTGTCATCGTTGGTCGTGACCACTCCCCAGCCCAGATCGGTGTAGTTGCCGATGGACGGGTGTGTTGGTGCGTAATAGTTCGCGGAAAAGCTGCCCTGGCTCTTCAGACTACAGAGAAACGGCATGCCTGTACCGTTCGGGCCGCAAACGTCTGCATAATCGTTGTTCTCTTCCAGCACGAGAATGACATGCTGAACCTGTGGGACCTGCGCGAAAGAGACGGTCGCGAAACTCAGAATTAGAAGAATCGCCAGAAGAAAACACTTGCTTAGGTTCTTACCCACGACTCACCCCCATGAGCATGGCTGCTGCTACAACTGGTCCCATTGAATCGCGGACCCAAGCCCGATCCCGGCTCCTTCGCTAGCATTCCCGAAACGGCACCAGCTTCTTGGAATCGCACCATCGCCGCATAGAAAACCCCCTGATAATTCACTCTGAGTCTCGGCAGAGGTCTGCCTGCACCCGGCTGCCCGCCGCGTGGACACGGATCAACTGTCCGTGTGGCAATGGCGCCGCGAGTTCTACAGCCACTGAAAGCGTTTCTATCGTTGCTTCGATCGTTTCGCTGTTGAGCGTACGCGAGGTCTGCAATGAGGCCGATTGCAAATCTCAGTGACGTGACCTGTGCGATCCCGGACCCCCAGAGATTCCTAACGCCTGAACCGAACATCACACTCGCTTTCACTCCCCTAAAAGGGAGGGGCTCATCGGGGGCCTCGGCTGGGCTTCCGTCCGAGGGGTGGCTTTCAGGACTTAGCCGGGAGGGCTGAGGGGCTGCGAGCGTGATCCCAAGCCAACTGAGACGCTCCTGCAGTCCCGCAGGGCTGAAACACCCAGTTACGCGTGCGTTGTTACGCAAGTCAAGACAGAAAAGGGACAGGTAATGGACCTGAACTTGACCTGTACTTACGTACAGGTTTTCTCCTTCTGAGATCGTCCCTCGGCTAAGCGTGGGGATGCGTTTGCGGAAGAACGGAACGTGTGGCTCGCTGGTCATGGCGGCGCCGGTGTTGTTGCGATCCGCCTCAAGCTGCGCTGTGTCGGAACCGCCGGATACGCTCGTCGAGATCGCGACCGTGCCGGAAACCGTCGCACCTGAGCCCGCCGAAGTGATGGACACAGTCGATGGAGTGCTGCCGATTCCTCCACCGGCGAGAGCGGAAACATGACAAGCTGGCAAACCGGCATTGTTCGTAAACGGCGAGGCAATGACGCAATTTGCGGGTTGTGGCGGAATAAGCGGCGGAGGCAACTTCTGTGCGGCTGGCGAAAGCGCTTGCTGTGCCGTCGCATCAAAGGTGTTGTTGGTCATCGTGACGGGATCACAGCCCCCGCCACCGAAGAAGCTATTCGCACTACCATCGGACGCAAGCCCGCTCGCAATATTGTTCGAGATCTGCACGGGCCCGCATGGCGGATCGGAAGAAGTTACCTTCCATACGTAGATAGCGGTGTTGCCGCCGCCGTTTACCGGAGTGCTGTTCAGAATCTTGTTGCTGTCCGCCAGTTGGTTCGTTCCGTCGGCAATGCCGATCCCGCACTGCCCGGTATTGAGTAACGTGTTGCTCAGAAACTGAGCGTTGTTCGCGCCTGTGTCGGCGATCAACCCACACCCGGACGGACTATGCCCTCCAGTAATGTAATTATTCCTGGCGATAATCCCATCGGTCACGCCAAAGTTGATCGAATCCTCTTGATTTTCCGCGAACAGGTACTTCGACGTGTCCGTACTCGACAACGCATAGTTATTCTCCACCGTGACGTTGCTGCTGTTCGACCACGCTTGGAAGTTCTGCCCTCGGCTCTGCCCGTCCGCCGGTTGCGACGGATCGGAATCGATCGGATTCAGCAGAAAGTTCCCCCTCACCGTGACCGTCGTCGCGTTGTTCACCTCAATGTTCGATTCCCCGTAGGCGATCACATTCCCTTGGATCGAAAGATTCGAGGTCCCATTCGCGAACACCCCATCATGTGTGTCGCAGCATCCCGTCGTGAGCGGCTTTTCCGGATGGATATAACTGTCATAAATTTGAATCGCATCGCCGCCCGACACGTTCACCCCGTTCCCTCCGCACGGGCCGATCTCTGACCTTCGAATGGTGATGTTCGTGGAATTTGTCACCGTTACGCAGTCGCCGCTGGGATTGGTAATATGCAGGTCTTGAATAACGACTCCGCTTTGACCACTCACGGTGACCGGGCCCGACGGAGTTAGCCCACCGCTTCCCCCGCCATTGCTTCCATTATTGACATCAACCATCACTGAAGCTGTGGCCGTGCTCCCTGCGGCGCCATAACACTTGGTTGTGATGGTATGGGAACCGTTGGTCACGGAAGTCGTGTTCCAACTCCAGCTATAAGGACTGGAGGTGTCTGTTGTCTGAAGAGAATTGTCCAAGTAGAACTCAACTTTTGTGACCCCGGCGTTGTCAGTAGCATTTGCCGTGACTGTAATCGTGCCGGAAACGGTTGCACCTGAGGCCGGCGAGGTGATGGAAACCGTCGGCGACGTGGGCGGCGGGTTGTTGACGTTGATCCTTACGGCTGCACTCGTAGTCGTCTGCCCAGCCGCGTTGCTGGCCGCCGCGGTGAGCGAGTGGCTGCCATTCGAGAGCTTTGTCGTGTTCAGCGAATAGCTGAACGGCGCGCTGGTAACCGCGGTGCTGGCGTTGTTGCCATCCACCCTGAACTGCACGCTGGTGGTATTGGCGGACACGCTCGTCGAGACGGTGACCGCGCCGGAAACGGTCGCACCCGAGGCCGGCGAGGTGATGGCCACGGTCGGCAGGGTGGGGGGATTTGAATTCTTGACGTTGGCGCCGGTAAGACCGCCACACGCCGCGCAAAGCAGTGGCAGCACCAGGATCAGGCACAACCCAGGGAGCGCACTCATGTAGGAGCTTGATCCCGCCGTAGCCTTCGCAAGCAAACTCATCGAGGCTTTCCCGCTCTACCAAGGCGGCTCTGCAGGTGTTCACCCCTGCCTCGCGCGACATCCCTGATGGCTACGCAACCTACAACTCGATTGGGGGGGCTTCACTACTGGACGAGAGGGCAATTCGAGTACAGGCGCTGATCCTGTACTTGCGATGACAAGCCAGCCGCACAAGGCCGCCGCGAATGCCGATAAGAGACATCTCTTCCGTATTCGGATCAGTCGCAGTCAGATTTCTGGAACCGGTCGCTTGTCACGGCCTTTTGGAATACAATTGGTGCCCCATGAGGCACAAATCTGCAGACCAACAGGGCACGCCAGGGTGCGTCCGGCGATGCGCAGTGCTGCTTTTCTCGCTGCTCGTGGTGAGCCCGGTCCTGCTTTCGCAGACTTCTTCCCCCGCACCGCAGACACAGCCCGCGATGAAGAAGGCGGTGGATACGAAGAGCACCGAGCCTTCAACCTGCTACGCGGTGCAGGTCGGCGCGTACGACGGTCGAGCAGAAGCCACCGCGATGCTGAAGCAGCTGATGCAAGCGTTCCCATACCGGATGGCGCTTTCGCAGGTGGTCACGCCGGACAAGACACGCTGGCGCTTGCGTGTGCTGGCAACATCCAAAGTCGAAGCCCTCAAGGTTTCTGGCCGCCTGTTGGGAGAGCAAGGGATCAAGGCGTGGATTGATCCCACTCCTTGTGGTCTTCCCCTCACGGCTCAGAGCTTGGGCAACGATGCGCACGCGACCGACACCAGTGAATTTGGATCCTTCCTAAGAGCTTTTGGGGGTGACGTACCCCGCTGGAAAGCCACCATATCGACGGTCGATGTTCCGTCGCTCAGCGTCAGCGACGAGGAAGCCAAACAAATCGACCAATGGCGAAATCTTTCTCTGAAGTGCCTTGATTTTGTTCGCAACGACACCGTACAGCTATCGACGAAGGTCAGTCTCAGCGATCAGATTCGACTACTCGATGACCTCAACCGGTTAGCCAGCAATGTGAGCGGATTGGGAAACTCTCTTTCTTATCTGGTTAGTGCGCAACAAACGCGAGACATCCCGAAGGCGCAACAGTGGGCGAGAGTTTTACTCGATCTGACCAGGGAGATATTCGCGGAGTATCAGAAGTTCTACCAACACTTGCTCACACTTGCTGCCAGCCTGGACTCCGCAGTCTACAAAAAGCGATAATCACCCACGCCAGTCCGTATCACCCGCTCTCCCGAATCGATGCCCTCGGCCTCACTCGTATCGCAGTGCCTCGACGGGGTCAAGCCGAGCAGCTTTGACCGCAGGGTAAATCCCGAAGAAAAGGCCAACGCTGGCGGCCACGGTAATCCCTAACACTACCGCCCAGAGCGGTACGAAAGTGGGCAGGCTCGGCACAAGAGCCCGAATGAGCGCGCTGATCGCATAGCCAAACATCACGCCAATCACTCCACCGGTCGCGGCCAGAATCATAGCCTCGGTGAGGAACTGCCACGTGATGTCGTGGCGGCGGGCTCCCATCGCCATTCGGACGCCGATTTCGCGCGTGCGTTCGGTTACGCTGACCAACATGATGTTCATCACTCCCACGCCGCCAATCATCAACCCCACCGAGGCAATCACCATGATGGCCAAAGCGACCGCGCCGACGATGTTGTGAAAATTCTCAATCAAAGAGTCCGCCGTGGCGTATGCGAAATCATCGGGTTTGTCGTAGAGCACTCGGCGGCGGCGGCGCAGAGCGACTCGCGATTGGTCGATTGCCGCTGGCAGATGAGCCTCATCGGGAGCCATAATCCGGATCCCGTGCTCCTTCTCGTTCGGGAAAATCTTTCGAAACGTCCAGTAAGGAATGACCAACCGCCGGTCGGAATTATCGGGCCCGCCCAATCCCGATTTTGGCTTCTCGAAGACACCTATCACCGTGACGCGTTCACCGTCTGCCAGCACCTCTCTTCCCAGCGGATCGAGTGAGCCGAATAACCCTTTGGCAACGTCGGCCCCCAGAACGGCCACTTCTTGACGATGCAGGTTTTCAGCTTCGGTGAAGGGCCGGCCCAACTTGACCACGGCGTTCGCATACACCGAGAAGAACTCCCCGGTCGTTCCGCGGAAGTCGAGCCCAACGACCTCGGCATCCTTGTACCGAACCGAGTCTGGAGGGGCTCCTTGCTGTGGGTGCCCCCCGTAGCTCCCCGAGCTGTAAATTGAAACAGTCGCGTTGACGCAGGCAGTACAACCCTCTTGAACCGTCAAGAAGTCGTCGTAGCTCAACGGCTTTCGCATCCGCTCTTCTTTTGAAAGCCGTCCAAATTGCGGCCCTTCCGGAAGTTTTGAGAAGAAAGCGGTATTGATCCCGTAACCTTGGATGCTTTCCTGAATGTTGCGGTCGAGTCCCATCAACAGCGCAACGACGGCGATGAGCGTGGTGATGGCCACTGTGATTCCGAGGAGCGTGAGCGCCGAACGCAGGCGATGCGTCCGCAGCGTGTCGAGTGCCATCATCACGTTTTCGGTGTAATTCCGCCGCCACCCACGTGTGATTTTCTGCCACGAAGTCATCTGCCTGTCCTTCTATTCGGCCCGTAGAGCCTCGACCGGGTCGAGACGAGCCGCTCGCAGAGCTGGCCAAAGTCCGAAAAACACCCCTACCCCCGTGGATACCCCAATAGCTAACATCACAGCGTTCAAAGGCGTCCGCATCGGCATCCCGGTAGATACTTTCACCAGTTCAGTAACGGCCAAGGAAAACACCACGCCAGCTATGCCACCCACTGCAGACATCACTGACGCCTCAACCAAGAATTGCAACAGGATGTCCTTCTGTCGTGCGCCGAGAGACTTGCGAATTCCAATTTCGCGCGTGCGTTCGGTGACCGAAGCCAGCATGATGTTCATGATCACAACGCCCCCGATAACGAGAAAGATGGAAACCACACCAATCGAAACGTTCGCCAACCCGCCGAAGATCTGGTTCCAAAGGCTTGTAACCGATTCGCTGGCAATGATGCCGAAAGCATCTGGGTCATCATAAGGTTGGTGACGCCGTGCCCGCATCTGCGCCCGCGCCTGATCTTCAGCCTCGACCATCGTTCCCGGGGAACTGCATTTCACGCCGATCCAGAGACCTTCCTCATCCGGCGGGCCTTCCCCCCATACTTTTTGCAGAGTCGTCAGCGGGATGTAGATGAAATTGTCCTGGCTTTGACCGAAGGCGGAGCCCTGCGTTTCTGCCACGCCGACGACGTCGAATGGAATATTCTCAACCCACACCGCCTGACCTAAAGGATCCCTTTGAGGAAAGATCCGTTGAGCAACGTCGGCTCCAATGAACGCCACAAGCCGCCGGTGCTCGTATTCGCTTGGCGTGAAGAAACGCCCGCTAGCTACCTTATCCGTCGCTATGTCGATGATGTTGGGCGTGGCGCCGCGGATGTTCACGTCGTCGAGGCTCCCGCCGCCCCCGCGCACCCCTTTGAATCGCCAGTCCTGGGCGCCGACCTGATCCGCCAGCGTTAAGTGGCCCTGCAGGTACTCGAAATCGTCCATCCTGATCTTCGAATTCCGACGCTTCGCGGCGAGAAAATCCTTCGCGTTGGTGATGATCGGGAACCGCGCGACATAGAACACGTTCGTCCCAAAATTGGCGACTCGCTCCGCAACGTACGTGTTAAGGCCATCAACGGCTGACACTACTCCAATCAGGGCCGCCACGGCGATGATCACGCCGAGTAAGGTCAGAAAGGAACGCAGCTTGTGCGCCCACAGGTTTTCGAGCGCGATGAGTGCCGGTTCACTCCAGAAAGCCTGTCGCCTGGCCACGTCTTAAAGCCTTTCCTTGTCGAGGCTGCTTGCCAAATTCTGCGGATCCCTTTTCCTTCAGACTAGCACAAGCGTTTTGCCCGGAGCATATTTCCGCGCATTCGCACTTTGCGGCGAGTACCTGCGGCAACCTTGCGGTCAATGCCTGTGAGGAGCTTGCCTCCGACGCGGGTATTCGCCCCGTGCGTCCGGCTTCTCCATCTCGAAGCGGAGCGCTCGAGACCAGGCGCGGCCCGTCACCGCAGCCATTTCTCAGGTTCGCGAATGCCCGCGGCCACGTCGGCTAGAAATGCCGCTGCGCGAGCCCCATCCGCGACCCGATGGTCGCACGACAGCGTCAGGGTCATCGTGGGACGGATCCCCGGCCGGCCATCCACCGGCACGACCCGGTCAGCGATCGTCCCCACCGCGAGAATCGCAGCCTGCGGGGGACTGATGATCGCGGTGAAGGCATCGACGCCGTACATGCCCAGATTGCTGATGGTGAAAGTCGCTCCGGCGATGTCGGCCGGGCGGAGTCGGCCCGCCCGGGCTCGCTCGGTGAGCTCCCGTCGCAGCACGGCGATCTCCCCGAGGTCCGCCTTGTCGGCGTTGTGGATCACCGGCGCAACGACGCCGTTCTTGACCGCGATCGCGACAGCGATATTTACTTCTTGATTGAGGCGAATTCGCTCGCCGGCCCAGCTCGCATTGAGCCGAGGATGCTGCACCAGGATACGACCCAGTAGCGCGACCAGCAGATCCGTATGCGTCGGTCGCACTCCGCGCGCCTTTTCGATCGCTGGTCCCAACTTCTCGCGCTGTTCGACGAGCGCGCCCGCGTCAACCTCTCGGACCACGAAGAAATGCGGCACGCTGGTCCAGCTTTGAGTCGTTCGTTCGGCCATGAGCCGCGCGACGGAGCTCAATGCTTCGGGCTCATTCGCAGCAGGCGCGCCTTTCGCTTCCACAATGGAGAGAACGTCCGATGCAAGAATCTCTCCTTCCGGGCCCGATCCCCGCAAGCGCCCGATGTCGATGCTGTGCTCGCGCGCGAGACGTCGAGCTTTGGGTGAGATTCTTAAGTCAGTGGCGGCGGGCTTCTCAGAAGTATGCGCTACGCTCGAAACCGCGCGCACGGGTTCATTCGACGACTTGCTCCCAGACTGAACCGGCGCGACCTCCGCAGGAGGACGCTCACCAGGAGCGACGATCCAGGCAATCGTTTCGCCCACGGGGATTACGGCGCCCTCGTGGGCCCTTATGCCAGCGAGAATGCCTTCAGCCGGCGCCTCGATTTCAACTACGGCTTTATCGGTTTCCACTTCCAGGAGCGGCTCGCCTTTGGCTACCTGCTCGCCTTCTTTCTTCCGCCAAGCGATGAGCTTGCCGGTTTCCTGCGTCAGCTCGAGAGCGGGCATAACGACGCTGATAGCCATGGTCTGTTGGGAACGTCGAGGAAAAAATCCTTAGTCGGTGACCCCGACTCGCTCAGCCTTAGAACTGGCTTCGACCATGTCCACGACGCGCTGGCTGGGCGCGGCTTCGCTCTCTCGGGCAGTCGGGAGCGGTCCATTGACGGTCACATAGTGCGCGCCCGCCACCAGCAGATCTTCGGCCGGGAAGCGCGTGATGACCTCGTGGCCGGTCTGCGTGACCACAATTTCTTCCTCGATCCGAGCGGCGCTCCAGCCGTCGGTCGAGGGCCAAAATGTCTCCAACGCGAAGACCATGCCGGGCTTAATTTCGTGCGGATGATCAAGCGACACGAGCCGGCTGATCACCGGCTTTTCCCAGATAGCAAGCCCAACGCCATGCCCATATTGCAGGGCGAAGCAAGCCTCTTCGTTCGGAAAGCCGAACTCCTGCGCTTTGGGCCATACAGCGGCGATCTCCCCGGTGGTGCGACCCGGGCGCACCAGCGAGATCGCTGCGTCGAGGTACTCGCGGCAGCGTTTATAGGCATCGATCATCGCGTGCGATGCGTAGCCGATCGTGAAGCACCGGTAGTAGCAGGTGCGGTAGCCCATGTAGGAATGGAGAATGTCGTAGTAAACGGGGTCGCCCGGGCGAAGCACGCGATCCGAGAAAACGTGGGGATGCGGATTGCAGCGCTCCCCGGAGATAGCATTAACCGCTTCGACGTATTCGGAGCCGAGATCGTACAGCACCTTGCTCACGAGCCCGACTGCTTCGTTCTCGCGCAGGCCGGGCCTCATCGCCCTGTATAGCTCGTCGTAGGCTGCGTCCACCATCATCGCCGACATGTTGAGGAGTGTGATCTCGTCCTGCGTCTTGATCAAGCGCGCATCCGACATAAGCTGTTGTCCATCACCCACGGTGATGCCTTCGCGTTGCAGAGCAAAAAGGAGGGGCAGCTCGATGATATCGATTCCAAGCGGGTCTTTGTGCAGCCTGCGCTTCTCGAGCTCGATGCGAATCTTCCGTGCGACGTCTTCCGCGCGTCCCATCTCGGGCGACATCGCGCCCCGCAGTAGTGAGATCCCCGCCCGGGACCGGTCGCCGAGCCACGGACAGTGAAGCTGATGATGACGCGCAGCCGAACCGAAGTCCCAGAGAATCGGCTCGTCGTTCTGTGGCAGCAGTGTAAAACGATTGGCCTTGTCTTGCGCCCAACTGCCGATGTGCGTGGCGGTAATGTAGCGCACATTGTTCATATCAAAGCAGAGGAGGGCGCCCATCTCCGATTTGGCCAGTAGGCTCTTGACTCGCGCCAATCGTTCTCGGCGCAGCCGCTCGAAATCCACCCGTTGCTCCCAGTCAACTGCCATCGTCCCGTGAGTCGGCAATGCCATGGCAAGCCTCCTGTTCTGAAGTCTCAGGATCGTCCGCAGAGCGCCCGGGCCGCTTCGAACACCGCCTGTTCAGTAGGCACGGTCGCATCTTCGAGAGGGGGAGAGAAGGGGATCGGGACATGCATGGCCCCCAGCCTCCTAACTGGCCCGTCCAGATAATGGAAAGCGCCTTCAGCGATCACTGCGGCGATTTCTGCGGTGACTCCGTACCGTCCATACCCTTCATCGACAACGATAGCCCGTGATGTCTTCTTGGCCGATTCGATAAGAGCCCGCTCGTCGAGCGGCCAAGTCGTCCGCGGATCGATCACTTCGGCACTGATTCCAACCTCTTCAAGTGAAACCGCCGCCCCGAGCGCCACTTGCACCATGCTGCTTGTCGCGACGATGGTGATGTCGCGCCCCACTCGCTTCACATCTGCCACTCCCAACGGTATGGTGTATTCCTCGCGCGGCACCGGACCTTTTAACTTGTACATCATCTTGTCTTCAAAGAACACGACCGGGTTCTCGTCCCGGATGGCCGTCTTCAGCAGCCCCTTCGCATCGTAGGGCGTCGACGGCAGCACTACCTTCAACCCGGGGATGTGGCTGAACAACGCATGCAGCGATTGCGAGTGCTGGGCAGCCGATCGGCGAGCGGCCCCTAGGGTCGTCCGCATGACCATGGGAACCTTCCACTTGCCACCGGACATGTAATGCACCTTCGCCGCTTGGTTCACCATCTGGTCCATCGTCAGAGTGATGAAATCGCCAAACATGATGTCAACCACCGGGCGAAGGCCCGTCATCGCGGCTCCGACTGCGAGGCCCGTGAAGCCGGCTTCTGAGATTGGCGTATCGACAACGCGATCGGTGCCGAACTCTTCCACAAGACCCGACAGGACCTTGAATGGCGTGCCGGCTTCCGCCACGTCTTCTCCGAGGATGCAGACCCGCGGGTCACGGCGCATCTCTTCCGCCAGCGCTTCCCGCACTGCATCGGCGAAGGTCAGCTCGCGGTGGTCGGCTTCAGGCATAGACGTCCTGTGTGACTTCTTCCGGACTGGGATACGGAGCCGCAAGGGCAAACGCTACAGCCGACTCGATCTCCGACTTGACTTCCGAATGAATGCGATCGAACAGGGCGCGGTCGGCGAGGCTCTGCTCGATCAGCCAGTCGGTTAGATTCTTGATTGGATCGCGCTCGGCCATCCAGCGTTGCTCTTCCTGCTTCGAGCGGTAGTACTCACGGTTGATGTCGCCCACATGATGGCCTCGGTAGCGGTAGGTGTTACACAGGAGGAAGGCAGGACCTTTTCCCTGCCGGGCGCGTTCGACGAGTCGAGCTGCCGTCGCATACACCGCGCGCACATCCTGTCCATCGACGGTCTCCGCGTCCATCCCGAAAGCAGCCGCGCGCGCCGGGATGTTGCCGGCCGTGGTCTCCGTATAGGGGGTGTACTCGTTATAGAGATTGTTCTCGCAGGCGTAGATCACCGGCAGCTTCCAGAGCTGCGCCAAATTCATTACCTCGTAGAGGATGCCCTGTCCCAGCGCTCCCTCACCGAAGAAGCAGACCGCCACCTGGGCCGTGCCCAAGCGCTTGGCAGAAAACGCGGCCCCGGTGGCAATCCCTACGCTGCCGGCCACGATGGCATTCGCTCCCAGATTGCCGGTCGCCGGGTCGGCAATGTGCATCGATCCGCCCTTCCCCCGGCAGTATCCCCCCTCTTTGCCGAGGAGTTCAGCGAACATGCGGTCCGGAGAGGCGCCTTTCGCCAAGCAGTGCCCATGGCCTCGATGCGTGCTCGTAATGTAGTCGTCGGAATGGAGCGCCTCGCAGATCCCCACCGCCACGGCTTCCTCGCCGACATATAGGTGAGCAAGCCCGGGCATCAGGGCACGAGTGTACAGCTCGTTCACCTGTTCTTCGAACAAGCGAATCGCCACCATCCGCCGGTACATGCGGATCCACTGTTCGACAGCAATGCCGGCGTCGGCAGCGGTCCGGTTCGTGGCAGTGCTCATCTCGCGACTCCTGACATTCGCGCCAATACGTCGAACACCACCGCAAAATCCTGCTTCGCCAAGCCCATGCCCCGAGCCGCCGTCAGAAACTCGTTGGTCACGGCCGTCGTCGGCAACGGGACATCGAGCTGGCGGCCCAACTCCAGCGCCAGCAACATGTCTTTCTGCATCATGTTCACGTCGAACCAAGCCTCTTCGGGCATGCGGAGGACGAAAGGCCCTCGGTATTGAACCATCGGCGACCCCACGACGCTGTGCGTGAGAACGTCCACCGCAGTCTCGCGAGCGATTCCGCTCTTTTCCGCGAGCAACACCCCCTCCGAGAACGCTAGCATCTGAACAGCAAGGCTGAGGTTTGTGGCGACCTTCATCGAGAGCGCGAGGCCGTTTTCGCCCACGTAAGTGACCTTGGGTCCAATATCCTCCAACAGCGGCTTCACCCGCTCGAAGGTCTCGCGGCGTCCCCCGACCATCACCGACAACTTTCCTTGCTCCAGCGTGGTCACGCTTCCGGAAACCGGCGAGTCGACCATATCCGCGCCCTTTTCTCGCACCTTCAATGCAAGGGCGCGGCTCACGGCGGGGCTGACAGTGCTCATATCGATCAGAATCTTGCCCGCGCTGAGTCCAGCTAATAAACCGTCCGGCCCCTCGGCAATAGCTGCGAGCGCCGCCGAGTTGGTAACCATCGTCAAAGTGAAGTCGGCCGCGACGCACACTGCACGCGGCGACTCAGCCCACCGCATCCCTCGGTCGATCAACCACTGCGCCTTCGAACGGGTGCGGTTGTACCCCGTGACTACGTGCCGTTTGTCCAGCAGCCGGTTCACCATCCGGCTGCCCATCACCCCGAGCCCCACAAATCCGACATTAGCCATACGTCACAGTCCCCAAGCTACCGGGGCTTCGAAGCTGCCGCGGTGCGGTGAGTCGCAGACTTGACACGCGAATCCTCGCGAACCTGTTGAAGATGAGCCCGCATTGCTACTCGCGCCTTTTCGGCATCCCGATTCTCAATCGCCTCGAGGATGCGCTTATGGTGAAATTGTCCGCGCTCCGGACCACCGTCAACATAGAAGATTCCCGTTCGCTGTTCACGCAGCAGCCCCACAATCGAATCGATCAGCGACAAGATAAGAGGGTTGGCTGCCGCTTCGGCCAGCGAGAGATGGAAGTCGAGATCTGCCTCGATGAACGCGTTAGCGTCCTGCCGCGAGCGGTCCATCACCGCGATTGCCTCTCGCATGGCCGCCAGGTGTTGTCCGTCGGCGCGGGTCGCCGCCAGCGCGGCGATCTCGGGCTCGAGAATCTCGCGCACCTCGACCAACTGCCCGGAGCCTTCCGGTTGGCCAATCTTGACCATCAGGTCGAGCGATTGCCGGATGGCCTGGGACGTCCCGTTCGTGATGAACGTTCCGCGTCCGGAATAGGCCTCCACCAAGCCCTTTTCGCGCAGAACCTTAACCGCTTCCCGGACCGCGGTGCGGCTAACTCCAAATTGCACAGCCAACTCTCGCTCCGCAGGCAGTTGGTCGCCCGGTTTGAGGGCGCCCTTGAGTACGGATTCCTCAATCTGTTGAACAATCTGCTCGTAGAGCCGCAACGACTGGACTGTTTTGTACACCAAGTTCCTCCCCGGCCGGCCGTGTCGCAATTCGTGGTAGTCGAGCATCAACATTGAATGTCGAAATCCTCACGATCAATACCTCTCCTCGCTTTGCAGGCTTCCTATACGGTGGTATAGCCACCGGACACGGTACCACATCGGCTAGACTCCGCGCAAAGTCTTCTTATTTACCTTCTTGGATCCAGACCGTCTTGATATTTGTGAACTCCCGAATCCCGTAAACCGAGAGTTCCCGTCCGTGGCCTGAATACTTGACGCCGCCAAAGGGAAGGCGCGGATCGGAAGCCACCATGCGGTTTATAAAAACCATTCCTGCTTCGAGTTCGTTTATCAAGCGCTCGCGCTCCGCCTCGTCATTCGTCCACGCGCTCGCTCCTAGCCCGAACCGGCTGTCATTCGCAATCCGAATCGCGTCATCGAGGTTCCTCGCCCGGAACACACACGCTACTGGACCGAATAGCTCCTCGGAGTATCCTGGCGAGTTCTTAGGAATGTTCGTTAACACCGTGGCCGCATAGAAATTTCCGGGGCGTTCGACAGGCTTGCCGCCTGTCAAAAGGCGTGCACCTGCCTTGATCGTCTTTTGGACGTCGTCGTTGAGGCTGACGACAGCGTCTGCGGTGGCTAGCGGACCCAGTTCGGTGGTTGCATCCATGGGATCCCCCACCTTGAGTGCCTCCATCTTCTTCACAAACTTACGTTCAAACTCGTCCGCAATCGGCTCCGCAATGATAAAGCGCTTGGCCGCAATGCACGACTGGCCATTGTTTTGAACTCGTGCCTTGACGGCGGTTGTCACCGCCTCGTCGAGATTTGCGCTGGGCATCACAATAAAAGGATCGCTGCCGCCCAGCTCCAGAACCACCTTCTTGATCCTCTTTGCCGCTGCGACCCCTACTTGGATGCCCGCTCCCTCGCTCCCGGTGAGGGTAGCCGCCACAACGCGCGGATCAGCAAGGATTCCGTCGACCTTGTCGGCGCCAATCAGCAGCGTTTGAAATACCCCTTCCGGAAACCCTGCTCTTCGCACGATTTCCTCGATCATGAGCGCGCATTGCGGGACATTCGATGCGTGCTTCAGGAGCCCCACGTTGCCCGCCATAAGACCGGGGGCCACGAATCGAAAAACCTGCCAAAACGGAAAGTTCCAGGGCATCACCGCCAGGATCGGCCCAAGCGGTTGGTAACGAATGTAGCTTCGCTTCGCCGGTGTCTCGACCGCTTCATCGGCGAGAAACCGTTCGGCGTTTTCCGCATAATATCTGCACGCCCAAGCGCACTTAGCGGCTTCTTCCACAGCGGCACGATGTGGCTTGCCCATCTCCGTGGTCATCAGTCGGCCGAAAGATTCCTTCTCTGCGTCGAGAATTTCTGCCGCCTTGCACATCATTCGCGCACGTTCTGCGAATGAGAGTTTACGATAGCTGGAAAATGTGTCAGCGGCGCGCTGAAGCTTCTCCTCAATCTGTGAATCCGACAAAGGCTGAAATGTCCTCAGCACCTCGCCGTTCGCAGGGTTGATAGTCGCAATTGCCATTTCTGCTTGACCTCCCAGAGCTTGCGTGCTGCCTCGAGTTGGAGCGGTTGCCGACTGGAGGATTTTTCTCCAAACCAACCTATCCGCTTTGGTCCGACCGCCGCACTACCTTATCAAAATCCTCTCCAAAAATCCCTTTGCACACGAACTTTTCAGATGGTGGTAGAGCGGCTTAACCCGCCTATTCCCTTCTTCGATTGGCCGGGCATTGTATTTCGCTGGGTGGTGGAGGGGTCGAACCAGGCCGCTCGGGGCCTTTGCATCCTTGAGCGATCGCAAAGTGCGATCCAGTTGGGTCTGAGGCGTATGTTTTGGTGCTCGCGGGCAGGTCTCGAAAAAAACCCGGCCGTAAGGCCGCTTCACGTGAGTCGCGTATGGATAAAGCGAGATAGCAAGTGGGTGATGGCCATAAGCTATCAGGCGACGATTCAGTCTGCTCCCGCCCAAGCTGATTAGGACTCCAGACTTGGCTGGACTCCTTCAGGCCCTTGCCGCCTTTCGTATCGCCGCCACAATCCTCGGGTGTGTTCCACAGCGGCAGATGTTACCTTCCATGAATTGCGAAATCTCAACCTCCGAGGGATTCCGGTTCTTGTTTAGGAGCGCGACACCCGTCATGATCATCCCCGAGGTGCAATAGGCGCATTGCATGGCGCCTTCCTCAAGGAATGCTTGCTGCAGCGGGTGCAGTTGGTCGCCTTTCGCCAGGCCCTCAATCGTTGTGATTTGCTTCTGCCCGACTGCCCCGACCGGTGTGATACATGACCTGCGAGGGTTTCCATCGATGAGCACCGTGCAGGCGCCGCACTGGCCTTCGCCGCAGCCGTATCTGCTTCCCGTCAAATCGAGTTGCTCACGTAGCACGAAAAGCAGGCTGGCCTGCGAATCCGCGTCGATGTCGTGGGTGCTTCCATTTACGTTTAATTGTTTGATTCTAGCCATTGAAAATCTCGCTGTCGGAGGAGTTTTGTCCCTAAAGCCCGCGGCTACTCTTGCCAGCTTACCATATCATTGGTGGCGTGTTTCCTCCTTGCTGGGTCGTCGCCAGCCCGTGTTTCAGCGGAATTGCTGCTAATCACTTAGGGCCCTGGCGACGCTCCGTGGATCCGGAAGATCCGTAAAGAAGACTTCGGTGCGTATAGCTCTTCGACCAGGGCTGCCCGCCGCTCGAGAACCTTGCGCTGATTCAGCGAACCTTTATCCGTGACTTCGCCGCCATCGAGCGACGGCGGTTCTTCCAGCAGAATCGCTCGCACAACCCGTCTGGAGCTGCCGGTGGACTCCGCAGCAAAGCCCTCCAGCAGGGTTTGGAACCGCGTGCGCACAGCCGCATGGTTCAGAATTTCCCCCGCCGGTATACCGGAAGAAAGGTCCGGACAAATAGCACGGCAAGCGTCCAGGTCCGCAAAGATCAGCATCCCCACATCATCGCGGTCATAGCCCGCAATGACGACGTCCCGAACGAAGGGCGCGAAGTAGCTGAGGATTCTCGCGCGCAGCGGGCCGACGCTGACCCGGGTCCCGGTCGCCAGCTTGAAGTCTTCGGAAAGGCGCCCATCAAAGACGAAGCCTTTGTTGACGTCATTCGGATCCAAGAAGCGGACCGCATCGCCCAACTTGTAGAAGCCTTCCTCATCGAAGGCCTGCTGCGTTAACTGCGGCTGGCGCCAGTAACCTGGTGTGATGTTCGGTCCTCGAACTCGCATTTCCAGTTTGTCGCCCTGTTTCACCAGCTTGGCCTCGACGCCTGGGATGGGGATGCCAATGATTCCCGCTTGATCCGTCTCCCAGGTCGTCTGTATGGCCATTGGGGCTGTCTCGGTGGCGCCGAGGCCGGTGACCATGATCACGCGCTCGCCGCAGGCCTCAAGCGCCAGCTCCCGATAGGCATTCCAAACAGGTTGCGACAAACCTGCCGCGGCATAGAACAGCAGGCGAAGCCGGCTGAAAAAGGTCTCACGGAACCGGCGATCGGCCCTCAGGTGCGGCAGCAAGTCCTCGTAGCCTTTCGGAACATTGAAATAGGCGGTAGTAGCGATCTCCCGCAGGTTGTGAACGCTCTCCCTGATGAATTCGGGGCCCGGCTTCCCGTCATCTATATAGTAGCTTCCACCGTTATACAGAGAGATTCCAATGTTGTGGTTCCCCCCGAAGGTGTGGTTCCACGGCAACCAATCCACAAGAACCGGCGGCTCGTCCTGCAGAAAACAAAACACCTGAGCGATCTGCTGCTGGTTGGAACACAGCATCCGATGCGTATTGATGACTCCTTTCGGCATCCCGGTCGAGCCGGAGGTGAAAAGAATTTTTGCGACGTCGTCCGTATCGATCTGTTCGTGAGCGGCTTCGACCGAAGAAGTCGCCGGTGTGGCCGCAAGCTCGCTGAACAACGTGGCCTTCTGGCCGCTGTCAGGCGCGCTGGTTACGACCAGCTCCAGTTCCTCGTAGACGACTGCCTCGATGGCGCGGCGATATCGCTGGCCACTCGAGGCAAAGATGAGCCCAGGAGTCAGGAGATTCAACAGGTGACGCAGCTGGGTGAAATCCTTCGAGACCAGCGAATAAACGGGCGAGAGATGCGCCGTGGGAATTCCGACGTGTTGCCCCGCCAGCATCAGCAGTAAATGCTCAAGGTCGTTTTCCGACAGGATCACGACTGGGCGATCGGCAGAGAGCCCTCGATCGAGAAGCGCTTGCCCGATGCTTCGCACCGCCGCCAGCACTTGTGCATACGTCAGCCGGCGCCATCCCCCACCCGCCTCACGTTTGGCTGCACAGATTCTGTCCGGAGCCACTTTCGCCCAGTGAGTGAGGCGATCGGTGAGAACTTTGGGATACGCTCCCAGAGCTTCATCGGCTCGAACCAGTAAGGCTCCACCAGTAAGGTGTTGGACGGACGCTCCGGAAGTGCGCAACCGCACCTGCCGCACGCGCTGCGTCGCTCCGGTGATCGGAGTAGTCTCCTTTGCCTTTGCCGGCCGCAGATCCGCACCCATGGCGCTATGGCTCCCTTAACTTCCGGTTGCTCGTGCCAACCTGCATTGCGCAAGGGACATTCTCCAAGATTCTTACCAGACGCTTCATATCAGTGCTGGCAGGGACGTCACCCGCTGTTGTCAGGATTGCGGGTCGCAATTCCGAGATAACCTGACGAAGAAATTGATGAGCTTCCTCGCTGACCGGCTCCTTGATCTGGAATGTTTCACGGGGCAGGGCCACACCAATCGTCGCAGCTCCCAGTTCAGGGATTCGTCGCGATTCCCGTGACAAAATCCCGTCCAGCACGGGACACAGGATGCAATCCCAGTGCCGGCGAAATATCACCTCTCTGTTCTCAGCAAAGGAGTGGTGGTTGGAAAATTGGAGAACAGGGAGTGCCTCATAGAACCGAATAATGTTAAACGTGGGCGCCAGCAAGCCCGCCCAAGCCTCACAGTCCTCAGCCGAGAGGGCCGGTAGAACTTCCTCTTGAATGAAAATTAGATTAGCGCCGGCTTCCACAAAAGCGGATGAAACTTGTGCGATCATCGATGCTGCCAGCTCCATGGCGGCGTCTGGCACATCCCCGCGCCGCAGCGTATCCTCGCGTTCCAACTGCGTCAGTTGGGCGGCAAGCGTAAATGGGCCCGTGACCCCGGCCATGAGGAGAGAATCGTCGCGCAGAAGCGTCTTGAGCCGCCGGATGACTTCGACAGCGATGGCGATTCGGCCACTCTTCGCCGCCTGTTCGGGAGAGCGAAGACCTTCTGGCAGCGCTCCTTTCCGAGCGTCCGCAGACCAGTGCAGCGTGGGCGGCTGCTCTTCCGTTTGCCAGCTCAGCCCAGCGCCCAGTGCTTCCGCTTCGAGGCACGGATCGAAGTAACAGGCCACGCCGTCCGAGCGCAGATGGCCCCGAATTCGTATTAGGGAGTTTGAAATCTTTGTGGGGTTACTGAGGAACGCGCGGAGTGCCAAGTTTTCTATCCTGGCGCCCAGCGAGAAAACAATCGGCAAGAATAGCGGCCGCGGTGGCGCAATTCCCTGTAACATCCGCTTAACGATCTGCCGCGGGGTAGGACTCTCGACCATCGCTTAGGGCCGGAAAATGGGCGCAACCGGGTTGGCGTCCGGCCAGGAGCCATACCATTGCAGGATTTCTTTGGGCGGGCTCTTCCTGTTCCACTCTCGATGGAACTCGTCGAAGGACTTGCCCCGCGCGAGGCGCGCCTGCCTTTCCTCCTGCCGAAGTTGCTTCGTTCTTCCCGGGTCCAGCTTTCGCCGCACGGGGTCATACGAGATGCGGTAAATATTCTGAGCGGTCCAATCCGAAATGATTTTCTTCCGTAGATCCTCGAGAATTTCGTCGGGGTCCCGCTCGAGCGGATCCCCATAGCCCGGCCCACCGCCGCTGAAACCGAACAACAGATCCCCTTCTTCGTACACCTTGGGGGTTCGTGCCACTAATTCGTAATTCCACTGACCCCCGATGCTGCTCTTCTCGAGAATGGCGCGGTGATCGAGGGTAAGCTGCGGATCTCCTTCCTGCATTCTCTTGAGTAGGTCCGCCTTTCGAATACTGATACCTGGAATCGGCGAGGAGGCATATCCGCCGAATAGAGGCTGGCCCAGGGGCACCTTGCTTCCGTTGCCCATACACATCGAAACAAGGTCCGGCATTTTGTGAATCATCCACTGCTGCACGCCCCCAGATCCCCCGCGGTGGCGCCCGTGGCCGCACGAGTCTTTCCAGTGCTGTGAGAGCGTCACCGTCACCGGCAGCTCGCTCTCGACCTGTTCGGAATCCGGAGCGCGGCCGAAGGCGCACCAGGCAAACCCATAAGCGTCCATGCCGTCGGCGGAGGCGCGACCCCCCTGCCCCATGGTGTTGAGCGAGAACGAGAGCACATCGGCGACCGCGAGTTTCCACTGCGAGAGGCCCGCGCAAATCTGGGACGTATGCTGGCTGCCAGGCGACGCGGCCACCTGCTGCCACAACCCCGCGCTCGAAAATGCCATTTTGGCGAAACTGTTGTGAGTGGCGCAGCGAGCCTGCATTCCGATGAAGACGCAACAACTCGTCGCCGCCTGCTTGCCCGGGTTGAGGATGCTTCCCTCGGGGAAAACAAAATCGATCGGAGCAAACGTGGAGCTGCAGATCGGCAAGTCGTGGAAAATGTATTCGTACATAAAGTTGGCGATGTGCCCGACGACCGCCTGCGGATGAACGTTGTACGAGGAAGGGTTTTCCGGCGACGTGCCGTGGAAATCGAACACGATGCTCTCGTCCTCTTTTGTCAGCGTCAAATAGCAAGCGCGCACAAGCGCGGGCGTCCATCCGATGGCGTCATTGAAGACGACGGCGCGGAATTTGCCGTCGGGAAGACCTTTGATCTTTTTTCGCGCGCCTGCTTCGGCCGTTTCGGACATCTTGCGAAGCAGTCCCACCAGAAATTCCGGACCACGCTTTTCGACGAGTTCGAGCAGTCGAACCCGGACCCGGTCCGCCGTCGTGCATCGCGCCCTCAAGTCGGAAATGAACATGGCCGGCGCGCGAAGGCCATAGACGGAATAGAACTCGAGGAAGTCATTGCGGAGCTCGTAGTTCTCCGCAATCTTGATGGGCGGGAGATTGAGCCCCTCGTCGAATCGAGAGCGAGCGCTGACGGGCATGCCGCCTGGCTCGATCGCCCCCGTTTCGGTGGTGTGCAGCGCGGCGGATGCCCACGCCACGAGCTTTCCCTTGTGAAAAACCGGCATCAGCGCTACTTGATCCGGATTGTGAATGCCGCCATACAGCGCATCATTCGTGTACCAAATATCGCCTGCGCGGATTCCCGGGTTTTGCTCGTAGTATTTCAGGATAAACTTGATGACGATCGGCTGAATGATTGCGTGCAGATAGGTGCCGCAAGAAGCGTTCACCAGATCGCCGCTCGCGGTGAAGATGGCCACCATCGAATCTCCCGAAACGCCGAAGTAACTCCGTGATGACCGCACAAAGACTTCCATGGCCTCATCCAGAATATCGTTCGTAATCTGCACGCCGATCTCATAGTTGCCTTGAACGATTTTGGCCGCGCATTCCTTCTCGTAGGGAGTCGCGGGTGCGGGTTTCAGCCACTCCAATTTTTCAGCCAGCGTCGGAATCGGCATATGTCTCCTTAGAACGTCGGGGCGGCGGACTCCTCCAGGATGCCAAGCCCTCGTTCATCGATTGAAAACCGCAGGGCCGGCGGCACGACGATTGTTGTGTATTCACTTTCGATCACCGCTGGGCCGTCCAAAACATTTCCGGGGCACAACGCTTCCAGGGAAAAAATCGGCGTCTCACAGTAGTCGCGCAACTCTGACCAAAATACGAGGCGCTGGCCCTTCCGCGCTGCCCCGGGATCGTGCCCCCCGAGCGGCATGCTAGGCAGGTGGACTTTTTCAGTCGGGACGATCGCCTTCAAGATAAAACTCTCCACAAATACACCGCCTTCGGGGTTCACAACGAATGGGCTAAAAGCCTCGCTGAATTCCTTCTTGAAGGCGTCGCAAATCGCCCGAACATCACCCATAGCGTGAATGGACAACCGCGGCGACAGAGCGCGCTTGACGTGGAACTGGCCTCCGTAAAGCATGTCCAGTTCGAGGACGAAGGTCGCATCCTTCAAATTGAGTCCATCTCCGGCCAGATCTCGGCGAGCGTGCTCGAGGAGGCCTTCGACCGTTTGGTTGAAAGCGGCATAGTCCTGGGTGAGCTCCTGGCTGCCTGGTGTCATGAGCGTCAGTTTCTTAGACACTTCGTAGACATGCATGATGTCCATCGTGGAAGAGCCGAACGCGCAGAAGACGGGAGAAAACGGAAAGGTCACAGCTTTTCGGATATCGCCTTTGAATCCCTCCGCATGGGTGGGGCCAGCGCCGCCACCGACAAACAGGATGAACTCCTCCGGGCTGTGGCCGCGCAGGTGGACTTCTTTCATAATCGCCGAAGCCATATTTCCGTTCACGATTCTGCGAATGACTTCCGCTGCTTCCTCGACGCTGATGCCGAGCGGCTTGGCGATTTTGTCGCGGATTGCCTGCACCGAGCGGTTCTTATCGAGCCGCATTCTTCCGCCGGAGTAATACTCAGGGTTTATGTAGCCCAAGACCACGTCGGCGTCCGTAACCGTCGGCTCAGTCCCGCCCAGGTTAAAGCACGCCGGGCCCGGGATGGATCCGGCGCTCTTCGGGCCCACTTGCACTTGATTCTGAAGCAGCCGGTTGATCGAGGCAATTGAACCGCCGCCGGCGCCGATCGATAGCGTCTTGATCATCGTGATTCCAACCATCCAGCGGTCAATGATCGGGCGGAAATCGTAGCTTCGTACGCTGTCCTCGACCACGAGGCCTACGTCGAAGCTTGTCCCTCCCATGTCGGTCATGACGACGTTCTTGTACCCCAGCGACTTGGCCACGTGATGAGCACCCATCAGTCCCGACACCGGCCCGCTATTGAATGTGCGGCTGGCGGTCGTCCGGAAGATCTCGGCAATACCGCCGGAGCTCTGGATCATCAGCAAGGGTTTCTTATAGCCTCGTTCGCGCAGCTTGTCCCACATTGCGGAAAGCTCGATCTGCATCGACCTCTGGAGATAAGCGTCGAGGATTGCGGCAAGGGTTCTCTCGTATTCGCCGAGCTTGCCGACCACCTGTCCCGCAAGCACCACCGGCAAATAGCCGATGTGAAACTCCTTGTATTCGTCGCGGATGATCTCCTTTACCCGCCGTTCATGAATCGGATTCAGAAAACCCCAAAGAAGAGAAATGACGAATCCGCGCGCGCCGCAAGCGACCAGGTGCCGAACCTTTTCTCGAACGTCGTTTTCATCCAGCGGCCGGATCACGTTTCCCCGGGAGTCGATTCGCTCCTTGACGCCGGCAATCATGTCGCGGGGAACAAGCGGCTCCGGTTTTTTTTGAACCGCCAGATTTCTGCGTTCCGCGACGCGCGTGCCGTCAATCCACTGAGCCCCGCGGCCGATCAACACGACGTCCTCATGACCTTCGGTGGTGATCAAGGCCAGCCGCGGGCCTTTCCTTTCGATCAACCGGTTCATGGCGATCGTCGTGGAGTAACGGATCATGTCGATCGCGGGCAACAGCTCTTCCATTTTCAGGCCGAGGGCGCTCGCACCGTCCTCGATAACACGCGAAAAGCAAACGGAGAGATCATACGGAGTCGTCGGAGACTTCTTAATGAGAGACTTCCCATTGAAGTTGAGCACCAGATCGGTGAATGTTCCGCCGACGTCGATATCAATCGAATTCATTCCGTCGCCTCGAGCCGCTGTCCACGAATAACGAATTCTCCCTTGCGCAGCCTTTCCTTGAGCTTGTCCAAATCAATCTCGATGTCGTGTGTGATCGGGTGTCCGGGCGGCAGATATTCGGTCTCGATCTGCGTACCACAGCCCGGACAGTAGAATTCAACGATACGAACCCACAGCGGGTCGGGGGAAAAGTTGAAAGCTCCGGAAACGATCGGCGGATGAATCTCCCGCGGGTCGCGGTCGTGGAGCAGGCAGCCCCGCTTATAGTTTTCGCGCGCCGGACCGAGCACTCGCCCGCAGTGGTTGCACAACCATTGTTCGTGGTCAATGTCTAAATCGAGATATTCCGTGATGCGAATCCGGTTCTGCAGTTCCGTAGCCATATTCGTTGCCTCGTTCCGCGCCTTCTGCTTATGCGTTTGTCGAACGCCGCCTGACAGCGCCGTTCCCTAACTTGTCCACGACCATCACCCAGCCCTCAGGAATGAAGTACGTGGTGTTCACCCCTTCGAGCACCGCTGCTCCTTCGACGCAATTGCCTGGCTGCAAAGACTCCCACCGATAGACCTGCGCTTCCCCGTTGCGGCTTCCCCAGAAGACCGGCCGCTTTCCTGTTCGCGCATGTGAGGAGTCGGGCGTTTGCAACGGGTGCTCGACCAATCGCGGCTTCGACATCCTTTTCCTCACGCGGAGACGGATCAACTCAAGAGAAATTTCTCGCTCGTCAGCCCCGCCCGCAAATCCCAGCGCCGCCGCGCAGAGAGCAGACCACAAGTCGTTGGCGCTTCGAAGATCCGATTCAGAACAGGCCACCGGGATCGAATGGCGACCCTTTGCCGATACCTCGAACTCGATCGCCTGATCCAATCCGTCCGGGCGAATGCCCTCGCCAAGAAGATCTTTGACCGCTTCTGCTTTCATCTCCTCGAGCATCCGGCGGAGCTGAACCACGATTCCGTCCGCCGTCGCTTCGCCGGGCGCAGGACGCTCGTACACGTGACAAATGTCGGAAACGGACGAGCCGAAGGCGCTGAACACCGGGCCAAGTGAAAACAGCTGGACGCGGTCCAGCCCGGCCTTGTCCGCCACACCGCAGGCGAAGAGGCCGCCGTTCCCACCATAAGCAAAGAGCACCTGTTCAGAGCGAGCCTGCTGGACTTCTCGTTGCGCGCTAGCGATCACGTTGGCAACCGACTCGAACGCCTGATCGATCACGGCGTTGCAGGCCTCCTCCGTCGAAACATTCAAGGGCCGGGCGACGAATTCTTCGATTGTCTGACGCGCCAGCTCGCGGTCAATCGGTTTTGCTCCCCCGAGGAAATAATCCGGGTTGATGAGCCCGGCGGTGACGAAGGCATCGGTGAGCGTGGGCCGATCTCCGCCGAGCCCATAACATGCTGGTCCCGGAAACGACCCCATGCTCTCGGGACCAAGCTGAATCTCCGGGGCTCCCGCGTTACCGACTGTTTTCACTACACTGCCCCCACCGAGCGCAATCGAGCGCAAATAAGGCAGCGAGATTTCGACGGGGATGCCGAAGAAGTTAGACGGTTTCCGGTAGATGGGCTCCGCGCCTTGCAGCACACTGACCTTTGCAGTGGTCCCTCCGATATCCATGGCAATCAGGACGTCCAAGCCATAGATCTTTGCGAGGTGAGCGCTTCCATGAATGCCGAGGATCGGTCCGGACTCGATCGTGTCGATCGCCTTGGTTTTTGCGATCCCCGCGACGCCACCATTGACGTGACTCACGAGAAAACTACCCGCGTATCGGCACGTTTCCAGCAGCTCGTCTTCCGCTTTGAACAACGTGGCCGCGAGTGCGCCGTGTGTGTACGCGTTGATCAGCGCGCAATACGTTCTCGTTCGATCGTCCGCGCTTTTTGAGATGTCGCTGCCGGCGAGGACCGGCACCGAGCCCAGAAAATGATCGGGGTATTGCTGGTCAATGACGCGCTTCACCGCCATCTCCCGCCCCGGATCACGGTGGGACCCTTGCAGGCTGACGCAGATTCTGCGCACGCCGCGCTCGAGGAGGGCGCGCGCTGCATTCATAATCTCTGTTTCGCCTGCGGATCCATTTATCCCGATCACATCTCCATCGCTCAGAAGTCGATTCAAGACAATGCTGCGAGGCTCGTTGCCGTACAGGTCCTTTTCGTGGCCCTGTGAAACTAACAAGCCAATCCGCGGCCCACTCGACTCGGCCAAAACATTGGAAGTTATGGTGGTGGACCATCGAATCAGTTCGACGTTTTCGAGAAGCTCGACCGTATCGGGAAACCCGAGTTGGGTTGCTCCCTGCCTCAAGCAGTCGAAAAGACACACCGTCAGGTCGTGCTGGGTTGTATCTACCTTCACGCAAACAACGTTCCCGCTTTCCGTGAAAATTCCATCCGTCAAGGTTCCCCCAACGTCGATGTCCACTGTCCACACGGGGAGCTTATCTGCCCTGCGCTTTGAGATTTATCAGGAGCTCTTCCGATCTTATCGTCCATCCGAAAAATGATTCGACGTTAAACACCGTCGCTTCCTGCATCCGACTTTCTCCCGCAGCCATGCTGCCGTCCCCGAGAAGAATGGGCCAATAGTCGAGGAAGTAGGCGTCCCGGAGGGTAGATTCGACGCACACGTTCGTCGCAATTCCGGCAAGAAAGAGATACTGAATGCCGCGCACGCGCAGCAGGGAATCGAGCGTCGTCCCGACAAACCCGCTATATCGAGTCTTGGTGATCACCAGGTCGCCGGGCTGCGGCCGCAGCTCATCCACGATGGCGAAATCCCATGTGCCTTCCGTAAGAATTTTCCCTTTCAATTCCGGACTGGCATGCATCAGGCGCATCGCCAGTTCCTTGTGCCAGTTGGGCGAGTGCGGCCCTCCACTGTTGCTTAGATCGGGTTTGTACCCCATCTGCAGATAAACAATCGGAATTCCAGTCGGCCGCGCAGCTTCGATAACGGCTCGGATCGCTCGGATGACCTGCGGAGCCTCGGAGATGTTTACTCCCCCGAGATCCAGCATTCCACCCTTGCTGGCGAACGCGTTTTGCATGTCTACCACGATAATGGCTGACCGTGTGAAATCAACTTCGATGGGTTCCGGCTTGGTCGTCAGTTTCGGCATTGCCCGATCAGGCCCCCTGTTGCCATTCTTCCCAGTCCTTTTCAACTAGGCTATCCTGCTCCCGTCCGGCATCAATTATCTTCTCCTCCGATTCCTTCTGACTACATAAATGGTTTCCGTCAGGGCACGGCTTCAGCCTTGCCGAAAAGCTCCGGAAATTCAGGGGTTTTAACCCCTGAGGTCAGCAGGGCGGTCGAAGCATTTATGAGATACGCTGGCTCTGTTGACATCCCTCGATAACGTTTCGGGCCAGGCTCCGGGTGTTTGTAGCCTACCTCTCCAGAGGCGGGGATTCTTCAAGACGAGCTTGTCCGGGCGCCAACTACCCGCCCGCCGCGCCGACAGCTAGAAGGAGAACTTCGCTGAGAGCTGCAATTGCCGCGGGTTGAACATTGTCCGCGGGCCGCCGAAACCTGGATTGGCCGGGGACGTGACGTCATCTTTGTAGTGATTCGGAATCGCGCCGATAAAGACGGGCGCGTCGTACACCGAAGTCACCTCGTCCACGTTTGCCCGGTTGAGCAGGTTGAACGCGTCGAAGGCAAGCTCGATCTTCTCGCGCTCGCGGAATTTGAAGAATCGCGACACCCGCAGGTCCCACGAAACCAGTCGATCGCCCCAGTACGTATTTCGCGCGGAGAGCCCGACGCGATCCGTCACCGGGTTCGTGTCGTTGTTAATATCGAGCCCCGCGAAAATCGTGAAGGGGCGCGGGGACTGCGCCGTGACCACGCTGCTGAGTTCGAAGTTCCGCAGGAACGTCTTCTCCGGACCGTCCGCGACTATGTTCGCCACAAACCGGTGACGAACGTCCTGGTTCGAGTTGGCGCGTTCGAGGAATCTCTTGTACAAGTCCTGCGGGGTGCTGACGAACGTGGTGAAAGTCCCGTCATCCAGCGTCTTCGAAAAGGTGTAGTTGGCGTTGAGCCGGAGGTAATTGCCGAGGCGCTCCGACGCCGACAAAGTCAAGCCGTGGTACACGCTGTTGCCGCTATCGTCCAGGAAGTAAAGGAGGCCGGCTGGGTAGCGCACTCCACTGAAAGCGTCCTTCCCGCCTTGAACTGTGTTATTCGGAGCAACCGGACCGATACCATGGAAATTGCCAGCAAGGAAACTGGCGAAGGCGGAGGGGCAACTAAAGGGGCCGTCGGTGCCGCCGGCGGGGGGGCAAACGTTCAGGTTCTCCGGCCGGACCAGTTTGTGCGCGGTAACGAAAAGATATCCGACGTTGACCACCAGCCCTTTTCCAACCTCGCGGTCAATCTCCAAGCTGGCCTGTTCGGAGTAGGGAATGCGACTGTTATGGTCGAGGCCTGTGTCGCCTCCTGTACTAGGAACTGCAAGATTGTTCGCCTCATAAGTGCCTTTTGTGAGCAAGTTCCTCGCTGCCATCACGGGAGTATCACCGCTGGCGATCGGGAAGCCGAACGGGAACTGGTTCAGGACCCAAGTGGCCGTGTTTGCGCCGACGCGGGGGGGCGGAACCGATGTTCCGTTGAGAAACGTCACCGGCCGCTGCGGGAAGGTCACGTACGCGAAGGTGAGGTTGAAGCGGTCGTCAAAGATTCCAAAGCCGGCGCGAATGACCGTGTGCTTGTCCGGAGAATAGGCCAGCCCGACTCTGGGCTGAAACCCGCGGTAGTCCCGGTTGATCTGACGCTCCAAGCCCATCTCCAAATCCCACCGCAGACCGTAGTTCAGCGTCAGCTTGGGAGTGACCCGCCACTGATCCTGGGCGAAAAACCCATAGTAGCTGTGGTCGAATTGCACAAAGAAGTCCGGCTTCAGGGAAGAGAACGCGGGAGTGTCATAGTAGATGGTTTGCCATACCGACGGAGTGCATCCCGTACTTGAACAGAGCGTTGGAGGCGCTGGGAGGTTCGTAGCGGGGGCTGTTCCAATCGGAGCCCCCCAAAAGACGAGCGGCACGCCATGAAACACCTGTGATGGCAGCGGGGCACCTGACCCTAAGGGGCCACACGGCCCGAAATTCGGGCCGTTGAATGCACTGAGGGTCGGCCCACCGCGAATGTTTACGAAGTTTGCGAAGTCCTGCAGGCAGTTGAGCCCGGGGACGAGGATCCGCATCGGGTTAAACCCAGGCCAGACGACGAAATTATTGATGCGGTTGTAGTCAAAGCCGAATTTCGCCAGGTGAGAGCCTTTGACCCAGGCCACCGAGTCTGCAAACTGTGCGCGACTCTCGTAAGTCGCGTCAAAGGTCCCGAAGTTATGTCCGAACAGAAGGGTGTTCGGGACATCCAGGTTGGGTTCGCCGGTGGTCCCAGGGAAGGTATAGTGGCGCCGCGCGTATTGACCCAGGACGGAGTTAATCAGGGTCGGCGTCAGGTTCGAATCCAGCGAGCCGACCAGCGATTGATCGCGAATCAAGCCGTTATGTCCGCTGCTCGGCGCACCCAGGCCGCCCCCGTCCAGCGTGTCACCCACCAGCAAATTCAATTCGCGCCCATCAAAAATGTTATAGCGGACCGACAGGCGGTTGTCTTTGTTGATCAGGTGATCCACTTTGACGATGCCGTTATCGGTATCCCTGGTCTTCAGAACGGCATTGAGACCTGCGAGACCCGCTATGCCGCCTTCGGGCGGAAGTCCCAGGTACGCCTTCGCCTGGTCGATTGCGTTAATGTTCTGCACGAGAACGGGGGGATAGGTGGGGGACTCGCCGCGGCGCTGCCCTTCATAATTTGTGAAAAAGAACGTCTTGTCCTTCTTGATCGGCCCACCAAGGCTTCCGCCGAACTGGTTTTGCCGCAAGGTGTTTCGCTGCGGCGCGGGCAGCAGGAGCGACCGCGCGTTGACAGCGTCGTTTTGCAAATAGTCGTACACCGAGCCGTGAAGCTCATTTGTACCCGACTTCGTGACCACGTTGACGATCCCGCCAAGAGCTCGGCCGTATTCCGCCGCGAAACTGTTGTTCACGACGCGGAATTCGCTGACGGCTTCCTGCGAAGGCGTGGCCCGCTGCGAACCGGTCGCCGTGTTGATGGTGTCCGCGCCATCCACGCTGACGAAGTTGCTCAAGTCACGCATCCCGGCAAACGAGATTCGCGTGGTTTCGAACTCGGTGAACGTGGATTGCAAGCTGGTGCGCCCCGTGGCCACCCCAGGCGTCAACAGAGCAAAATCAGTGAAGAGCCGGCCCCTGATCGGCAGAGACCCGATCTGTTGCGTGTCGATCACCTGGCTTACCTCGGTCCGCGCAGGCTCCACGGGCTGTGCTTCCGCGGTGACCACGACTTTCTCACCGACCGAGGCGACTTTCAGATCGACATCAAGCGTGGCGATCTGGCCGACCGTGAGGACGATGCCGGTCCGCATGGATTTGGCGAATCCGGCTGCTTCGGCCACCAGTTCGTATTGGCCAGGCGGCAAATTGGGAACCACGTAGAAGCCATTGTCGTTGGATACCGCGGCATAAGTCCGGTTGGTTGCCGTCTCGCGCAGCGTGATGGAAGCCTTGGCGACGGAGCCACCGCTTTGGTCTTTCACGGTCCCATTTAGCTGGGCCACATTGAGTTGCGCAAATGTGTAATCTGTGCGCGCGAAGAAAATGGCAATCACAACTACCGCCAGCAGCTTCCCTCGTCGGTTCATAAGTCACCCCTTCCAGGCCGCGGGCTTCCCTCCATACAAATCGAACGTTCGTTCGACAATGGATCCATACCAATATCCGTCGCTTGCTCTTCTTAGTAGAAAGTCCCCCCGCTCTGTGACCGTTATGTGGCATAACTGCCGTTCCCCTGTCAAGAGCTTTCTGGACGGCAGAATCTGTCCACCACTTTGACTTGATTT
>JBARRP010000182.1:0-2282 GCA_049644285.1 Candidatus Acidiferrales bacterium
ACCAACAGCGAGACTCCCTATGACGGCGAATAATCCCGAAGCACCGAGAGAAGGCCGCTCTGTTCAAGCTCCAGTTTTTCTGTCAAATGTTGCTGGTGAGGTGACTGAGGCGTCACAAAGTATCTAAGAAGCTCTAACAAAACCTCTCCGTCAGCCCATCCTTAGTGCACGAAAAGCGGGCCGACATCCACGAGGCATTCCTGTCCCTTGCTTGCGCTCTCATCTGCTGGAATTTCCTGCACGCGGATTGACCTCTTACTCAGATATCGTGGGCGGGCAGCTGGAATCGAGACCGTGCTGAAGTCCTTTCCATGTCTGTCTATTTGGCGATATCGAGCCAATTTGATACCGAGTTGCTGCATTGATTGGCGAACCGTTTTCCGGCAATCCTGTTGTTGGTTCGTTAGTCCCCGATTCTACTCTTCCGCCCAACCCTACCACCCCCCACCACCGCCGCCGCCACCGCCCCCTCCGGAGAATCCCCCACCACCCGCTCCGGAACTTGTTCCTGGGGCTGAACTCGAGGTGGTCATGGCACTGGAAAAGGAACTGCCGAAAGAAGAGGCGAAAATACCGATCGCCAAAGGAGTGCTCGAGATGTACCAGGACGGCGTGTAACCGCCCGCAGCTTGCTTGGCTTGGTCGAGGACGGCGGAAAACTGCTGTGTCCATGCCTGCTCGGAATCCAGGGCCACAGCATAGGGCAGATACCTCTCAAATAATTCCGGGGTCTTGTCTGGAGGCGTGAGCCGGTTCAGGCGATCTGCATCCACGGATCGAAGGAACATCCGGAAACCTGCAATCTTGTCCAGAAGTTGACGCCCAGCGGATGTCGGGGCCTTGAGTAGCCAGTGAAACGCCACGTTGATAGCGACCAAGGTAACCAGAATCGACAAGACAAGCACAGACATGAACCATCCAAGTGCGGCCAGAACGCCGATTTCCGCCGCGACAAAAGGAAGCGCAAATAAGGTGCTGGAGCGCGCTTGTTTCACCAGTTGTGGCTTCATGCTCCCGCCTGCCCGTGCCCCCTTCCAGAGATGCAGGCTCTGGCGCACCAGGAACACAACGGCGATGCTCCATCCACTCAGCCATGCGGAGAAAAAACCCAGGATAAACCTGCGGTCCCCCGTCTCCGCAGCCACCATGCCCACCAGCACTGCTACGGACAAGATCACGCCGGGGATGAGGTACCGCTGGTTGGTAACGAAATAGATCTTATCCTCGGCGGCGTGAAGAGACTTCTTCACGGCGGCTATGGCATCACTGAGGACCGCGTGGTTCTTCGTTTGCAGCTTGATTTCAGTAGCAGCATTGCCGCCATCGTCTGTCTCATCTTTGTCATCATCGTCGCTGTCTCTTCTGCGCTTGCGGAACAATTTGGAAGCCGCCGCGCTCTCTTCTGCCGCCAGCGATTGCTTACCGGCGTTGCTGCGCTTGAGCGTGTAAATGCCGTCCTTCTCTCTTATGGAGAGATAGTCTTTGACCGCCATATCAAGAATAGCGGCAGTGAAGGTCTTGTCATCGAAACCCATGTGCACGAGGTAGCGCATGGCCGCAGGAGAAACTCCACTGGGAGGCTCGTAAAGCGGCATGATCGATAATTGGGAGGGATTTCTGGCGACACGGGACCAGACCACCAGGTAATACAAGAACACGATTGTAAGCCCGGCAAGACCGACCAAGGCAGACCGGTTGTCCTCAAGAAAATACCGCAGACGAGCTTCGCGGCTTGGTTCCTGGATGTAACCCTTGGGCCAGGAGATGACTACGGTGAAGCCTTCGCCCGCAGGTAAGGACTGAGTGCAAACAAAACTGACGGTACCGCCAGCTCCGATTGAGGAGCTGAACGATTTCCCGCGAGCACCTTGCGGCCCGGTGTAGCCGTCCATTCGCAAGGATGAAACGGGAATGTTTTCCGGGAGCGTCACTGTCGCCGATGCCTGCGCGATGGGAAATGTCCAACCATTCCCGGTGACGTTCCAATAGAGCTCGTCATGATCGGCAAAGAATCCGATTTCCCGGTTCACCGTATACACCAAGCCGTAGGTGTACTCCCCGGGCGGCAGGATCACCTTCTCATCCCCAAAGTAGATCCGCTCGCCGTCGCTCTGGTCCTGAACGTGGAATTTCTCCGGCTGTCCATCGCGAGACACTTCAACAATCTCGAAATTAACAACGTAACGGTTGCCCAGATGATCTTTGTAGCGCGTAGGAAAGTCGCGGTAAATGCCGTGATGAATTTGTACGCCGGCACTGCGTACACGAATCGTCTCTCGTAC
>JBARRP010000183.1:0-41792 GCA_049644285.1 Candidatus Acidiferrales bacterium
GTGACCCTTAACCGGATCGTAGTAGGAGTTCGGCAGGGTAATCCAGGCCGAGTTGTATTTCTCCGTGTAATTCAGATCGAGATGCGCGTAGGGCATCAAATGGACGCAGAAGAATTTCATGACTGCAATCCTTGAAGGAAGCAGGTCACGGTGCTGACGAACTCCGCCATCCTCTCGACCTGGGGAAGGTGACCGCAATCTGGCAGGATTTCCAGGCGCGCGTTTGGGATCAGGTTGCGGAATGCCGACCCATATTGCGGCGGAATCACCTTATCCTCGGCGCCCCACACAATCAGGGTGGGCAAAGTGACCCGATGTAGCCACTTGGCGAGGTGGGGATTGTAGAGCCGAGGTTGCCAAGTGAGCTTTGCCATGGTCAATCTGTTCTTGAGTTGGATATCCAGCTCTTCCTGGCTTGGCTCCTCGCGCAGCATAGCTTCAGCGAGCTTTTGGTCATAGAAGAGATTTTGGGCGAGTTCCTGCGCGGACCACAAAAAAATGTCGCCCTTCTGTACGCCCGGCACGTGGATGCCGGCCGGCGCCACGAGCGTGAGGGTACTTAGTAGGCGCTGATTGCGTACCGCGAGCTCGGCGGCAATCCAGCCGCCCAGCGAGGCGCCGACCAGATGGACCTGCTTGAGGCCCAGGGCTTCGATGAAATCGAGGTAGAAATACGCGAGGTCGCTGACATTGTCGAGCCAGGCCGGTGTCTCCGATTGGCCAAAGCCGGGGTGCTCCGGCACGATGACTTCGAAATTTCGGGACAGGGCCTCCATGAAAGGAAGCCAGCGGCCAGCCCCCCGCGCGCCATGCAGAAACAGAAGGGGATGACCAGCACCCCCGCGCTGCACGCTTACGCTACAGCCGGCGATCCGCTCGAGTGAGTGATGAACATCCGTCATAAGAGAAAAGGGCAAGCATCACAAACGAAGTGGTCCACTGCGACGACACACCGAAACGGCCTAGGTCAGGCGAGACTGCTAGGCCTGCTTAATCCTTCCACGCGGCGCGAACCGGCTGGCCAACCAAGAAGTCTGGATTCGCGCCTTTCCTGGGGCGGAACTTCTGTGCTCGACCGTTGGAGACTTCGGCAGAGTAGAGGTTGCCCTCCTGGTCCACGCTGACCCCGTGGACTCCCCACATCGCTCCGGGCCAGTCACCCTGAGTGCCCCAGGAATACAGAAAGTGTCCGTCCAAATCGTACTTCAGGAGCTTCCATGTCTTGCTGTCGGGTGCCCAGAGATGCCGATCGGCGGACATATACAATTCGTAAACGGTCGACGGGTTGCCGTAGGTCCACTGGTCGAGAAACTTGCCGTTCTCGTCGAAGACCTGGCAGCGGCGATTGGTGCGGTCGTTCACATAGACTCGCCGTGCCACGGGATCGACCGCAATGCCGTGCACCGCGTTGAAGTAGCCCGGACGGGTCTCGTTGGGAGGATTGCCCCGCTGGCCCCAGGCCAGCAGATACTTGCCATCTTTGTCGAATTTCACGACGCGGGTGTTGTTGTACCCATCCGCGACGAACATGGTACTGTCGGGGAGCCAAGCCAGGAATGTCGGCCGGTTGAAGTGCATGTCATCGGCTCCGGGCTGGTCGGGCGTCCCGAGCGTTTGGAGCAACTGCTTGCCATCATTCGTGAACTTGAAGATAGCGTGCCGCCCATCGTCGACAACCCACACGTTCTTTTCCGGATCGTAGGGATTGATATAGATGGCGTGCGGCCGCCTGAACTTCGAATTCCATTGCGACCAATCCTCGATAATGTTGCCCTGCGCATCCACGACGATCAGGCAATGCTCCCAACGAGCATCGACGCCCACCTTGCCTTCCCAACCAGGGCATGGGAGAACCTCGGGGTTGCCGCAAACTACGTCAGCGCCACCCTCTCCGGGTAGGGCGGCCACTGGGCCTTGTGAGGCGTTCCGAAACGGCGTTTCGTTGACGGGAAAAGAAAGGCTCGGCCCGAAATTAGGGATCGGAGTATTTTTCATCCTCGTCATTGCTGGCAGCTCGCCGCGCTGAACGATGAAGACCCGGTTCGGGTTCTGGGCGAAGATGCCCTCCACAGCTCCCCACGTCCACTTGTCATGTCCCGGAAGCGATGTCAGAGGCTTCGGCCAGTCGGGCACGACTTCATAAGGACCGGTGATGTCCTGGCCACCTTTCTCTCCTGGGACCGCCGCGAACCCAAATCCAGGTTTGGCCTGCGCCCGAACCGGCACCAGTGTTCTGGCCAGCAGCAACCCGATCACGATGCCAATAGCCATCGCCACGGCGGTCAGCACAACTCGGCGCATAAATCTTCTCCTGAAAGTCTCAAGCCATTCGGAATTTCCGGAACCAAAGTTATCGTGCGCTGGACCTTACGCCCGCCGCTGTCTCGTGTCAAGCTGGCAACCTTGCGCGGAAACTACGTCGCGAATTAATCGGCATGAAGTAGTGAATGAACAAGACAGCGCGTTCGGTTCCCTCGTGTTTCAGGGGGGAATTCTCAGCAGCCGTTTCGGAAGATTGAGGGGGGCTAGCCCAATCTAGCTCTGTTGGAGCGCTCTTTTGTCCCCTCGGGCAACCCTTCCGCAGTAGACTCCTATTTTCGCATTCACAGACGTGGCTTGATTTGTGATGCGTCTTATGGTATTTATACACTAAGATGATCCATCGGGGCCAAGGAGCACTCGCTTCTCGATTGCGTCAGCGCAAGTTCCAGCTGCTGCGGCGTTTCTCTATCCCCGCCGATGCCCTCCCGGGTTCCCTCTCCCTTTCGCATCTCCGCTGCGGCAAGCCCACCTGTCATTGTGCCGATGACCGGGGCCACCCGGTCTGGTCGCTAACCTTTATGGTTCAGGGAAAAAAGCAGGTCCAGCACATCCCCAAAGATTGGGTCGAGGAGGTGCGGCGTCGGGTCAAGGCGGGACGGGAGTTTCAAGACGCTGTCCGCGAAGTGTTGGCGGCCAACGCACAATTGCTCATGCTGGAGCGCAAGAAGCCTAAGAAAAAGAAAAAATGAACCGTTCGACGCCACGTCATCTGCTCCACTATGTGACACGGCGTCTTCGCCTCCGACGGTACCTCCAAGATCCTGGAGACGGTCGGCAACAGCCCCAGATTCCGGCGCAGGCACTGCTGTGGGCCTTGCTGATCGGCCAAATCCTCCGCCAATCGAGTTTTCATGCCGTCGAGGCGCTGGTACGATCTTCGGCACGACGCACTCTGTCCATCGCAACTCCGTTCTGTGACGATACCTTGGGCTATTTCACCGAGCGGCTCGATCCCCACCCAACGCGGCAAGCCCTGCTCGCCCTCATGCGCAGCGCCAAGCGCAACAAGGCCTTCGACGATTGCCGCTGGATCGGTCTGGCCATCGACGGGACTGGTGCGGGATGGCGGGCCCAGCAGGGCTGCTCGTTCTGCCGCCCAAGGCGGAATGCCCAGAAACAGATTCTTGGCTATCAACATTCTTTCGTGATGATTAGCGTGGTGGGAACCGGCTTGTCTCTGCCCTGCGATGGGGAACCTTACGGCCCCGGTGACAGCGAGTACGCCGCCGGCCAGAGGTTATTGCGGCGGGTGATGGGGAGCATGGGAAAACGCTTTGCGCAATATGTGGTCGTCGATGGAGAATTTGCCACCGCACCGTTCCTGCATACGGCAGGAGAGCTCGGTCTTCGGGTGGTGGCACGGCTGAAAGACAATTTGCCGGAGTTATTCGCCGCCGCCCAGCAACGCTTTTCTTCCGGACCTCCCGCCACGATTTTTCAGCAGGGACCCGATCGCGTGGAGATGTGGGACGCCGAGGACTTCGATCCCTGGGATACGCTGCACTGGGAGACCGTTCGCGTCTTCTGCTATCGCCAACACAAGCCGAACGGCACAGTGGTGGAAGCCTACTGGCTGACGAATTTTCTTTCCTCCACAGTGGGCTCGCAATCTCTATTCCGCATGGCCAAAAGCCGCTGGGAGATCGAGAACCAAGGCTTCAACGATGCCAAGAGTCGTCACGGCCTCGAGCATATCTGTCATCACCATGCCAACAGTCTGCTGATCGGCTGGCTCCTCACCATGCTGGCCTTGACCATCGAACGACTCTACCGACTACGGTACCTCCACCGTGGCAAACACCGGGTGCACAGCAGTGCCCAGTTGCTGCTGCTCTTGTGGCTCAGTCTTTCCCGACCGTGTGCCGCCAACAGCAGCTGATGCACAGCAGGAAAAAACGAGAAGTTCCCTTTTTGTGCCTACGAACACCCCACATCGCAAGGACTCCATGAGGCGGCAAACTATAGGTAACAGACCTGTCTGCAAATAGCCCCCTCCGGTTGCAAGCCGCCAGGGCGTAAGAAATCCTGCCTAGATCCCCGCTTCCCTCTCCGCCATCCTCAATTGTTCAGAAATCGCTGAATTCTCAGCGGTACTCTTGCGCGGATTCGCGCAACAGTCCATACTATTTGAGGCCCATTAGCGGGCCAGGCCATGGACGAGGGCAATAAACGCACCCCCACACAGGAAGAAATTGACGAGGAAAGCCGTAGGGTGCGCCGCCTGCGAATCCTGGTTCACCTCGCCCTTGATACTATCGCTGGCGGCGATCTTTCCGCAGAGGAAGCCGCCGGAATGGTGGCTGCCACTCGTCGTATTGCCCTGGAGCTGTTTCCCGGTAAAGAAAGCGCATTCGACCTGCTTTACCGGCCGAAATTTCAGCGGGTGATGCACGCGGTTTATCGCCTCCAATAGCCCGTTTCAGCCCCGCTTCGCCGCCGCAAGCATCCGGAGCCACAGCAGCGCCAGTCCGACCAGAAACCCCAGCGCTGCCTGATATTCGCGATTGCGCACATACTGCGCCCAGGAAAAGCCGTTGTTGTTTGGCGAGGGAGCGTCAGGAGGGTTTCGTGGCGGCCGGGGCCAGAACAGAGGCACGCGAGCTGCGTAAGCGTTGAAGACCGCTGCGTAGCGGGCGCGCAGCTGCGATTCTTCGCGGCGCATCACTGCCGGATAAAACGCGAGGTAGTATCCGACGAGCAATGTGGCGGCCCAGATCGAACCGCCGGCAATCGCAAATCCGGCCGCCAACAGCGCGCTGCCAAAATAGAGTGGATTGCGAGTCCATGCGTAGGGCCCCGTAACGGTCAAGACCTCTTGTTTGCGAAGATGCCCTGCCGCCGCGCCACGGACGAAGAGGCCGGAAACGGCTACCGCCGCTCCCCACGCGATGGATCGGGGAGTTGGCGACGCGAGCAGTAAATAAAGCGCTGCAACTGGATATCCAGCTCGCACACGCCAGCGCACCCAGAAGTTCGTCTCACCAGCCACTAAGCCATCCCTAGCCTTCTCTCGATGGCCTCGACCACCTGCGTGACCGTAATGGAAAGCATCGATTCGGAGTGGGACGCACCGCGTTGGTAGGTGGTTTCTTCGGGACGGGCATTACGCACGACGATGTCCATAGGCGAGTAGGGCCCGTTGCGGGTAGGGTCGGTCGGCCCATAAAGCCCGACAACCGGCGTACCCAGTGCGCTCGCGAGATGGAGCGGCCCCGTATCCGCTGCGACGAAAAACTTCGCCCGCCGCAAGAGCGCCATCAACTGAGGAAGATCCATTTCGAGGAGCAATGGCTCAGGGGAGCCTGCCGACTTGCGGACTCGTTCAGCCAGTTCCCGCTCGCCGGGCCCGAAGCTCAGCACTCCGCGCCAGGCGTGGCGGTGTGCGAGCGCGCGGTGAAGTTCGGCGTAGCGTTCCGCAGGCCAGCACTTCGAAGCCCAACCTCCTCCCGGGCTGAAAGCATAAAACTCCGAGATTTGATTGGCGCGTAATTGGGCTTGAATTTTCTCTTCGACCTCGGCCGGAATTCTCAGCGGAAAACGCACCGGAATCTTTCGAGCACCAACGGCCTCGACCAGCGAGAAGTTATGCTCGATCTTGTGCGCTCCGGCGGGATGGACTTTCTGGGTGTAGAGGAGCGAGGCTAAACCCTCGCGGACATATTCCCGATCAAATCCAACTCGCCGCCGCGCGCCCGAAGCGTAAGCAAGAATTGCCGAACGATACAGAGACTGAAAATCGAGAGCGCAGCCGTAGTCCGCGGAGCGCAACTCTCGAATACATGCGCCAATGCCCCACCAATCGCCGCGGTTCACGGTCACGACGTGGCTCAGATCAGAATTCCCTGATAGGAGCGCTTGCCAACGCCGGTCCACCAGCCAATCGATCCGCGCCTGCGGAAAGGATTCCCGGAGCGCAGCCGCGGCGGGGAGTGTGTGAACGATATCGCCCAGGGAACTCATTCGCACGAGCAGGAAGCGATCCTCAGGCATTGCTACGACCGCGCACGCGCGCGAGCAACTCCCGAGTGGAATGGCGTTTCGTGTCTCCAACGATCGCCACGCGGATCCCGAGCTTCGCAGCAACAGCCCGCTCGGGCACAGTCTCGGCGGTGTAGTCAGTGCCTTTTGCGTGGACGTCCGGACGCAAATCCGCGAGCAAGGGCTCGACATTGGGTTCGTGGAAGATGGTCACGTAGTCCACCACAGCCAGCGCTGCGACCAGCTCGGCACGCGCCTGCTCGGGCAAAATCGGCCGGCCATCGCCCTTCAGCGCCTTGACGCTGCTATCGGAATTGATCGCGGCGATCAACACGTCGCCTTCGTGTTTCGCGCCAACCAGATAGCGAATATGACCCGCGTGGAGAAGATCGAAGCAGCCATTCGTCAATACGATCCGTTGGTTGTTTCCCCTGCGGCGCGTAATGGCCTCGATCAAGGCCGCCCGAGAGAGAATCTTCTCGCGCGTGTTCATGTCTTCGTTTCTCGCAGGAAGGTGGCGTCGCCGCGCAGAGCTTCTTCAAGCTCCGCGCGCGTCAGGGTGGCGGTGCGGCGCTTCATCACCACAATTCCCCCCGCATAATTCGCGAGATGTGCCGCTTCGTAATAGGACGCCCCGGCCGCAAGTGCCAGCGTGAACACGGCGATGACGGTGTCTCCGGCGCCGGTAACGTCCACAGCCTCATCGGTGCCATAAACTGAGATGAAACGGGGCGAGCCGCTTCGCTCGAACAGCGCCATGCCGTCTTTTCCGCGCGTCACAAGCAACGCCCGCAATCCCAGTTGGCGCAGAGCCGATGTGGCGACCTGTTCGAGGCGGCGTTTGTTATCTCCAATGCGTGTGTGGTAAAGGGCTTCCAGCTCAGGTTCATTCGGTGTCGCCGCAGTTACACCGGCGTTGCGATAGTCCAGCAAGGAATAGCGCGAATCGAGCGTGATTCGGGTACCCCGGAGTTTCCGCACGAGCGAAGGCGTCGCCACACCCAGGCCATAGTCTGAGACCAGCACTGCGGCGGCGCGTCGGGCGCGCACTTGCGCCTTGCGGAGCAGAACCGGTTGAAGTTTCTGCGGCAGAGGTGAGGTTGTCTCGCGATCCACGCGCAAAACCTGCTGCTCGGTCGTGTGCGTCCAGCCGGCAAGGAAGCGAGTCTTAGTGGTGGTGGTCCAGCCCGGCACGCTCAGAATGCCCGATGTATCCACGCGCTTGCGGCGCAAATACTCGAGAAGCGCGCGGCCGGCTGCGTCGTCGCCTACCGCTCCGACAGGCAGAACGCGAGCACCCAAGTCGGCAAGATTGTTCACCGCATTCGCGCCGCCACCGGGGAGCCCTTCCGTCCGGCGCTGACGCAGAATCAAAACGGGCGCTTCGCGCGAGACGCGCGAAATCTCCCCGGAAACAAATTCATCAAGCACAAAATCACCGACCACTGCGATTGTCTGCCGCGAGAAGGCATCGACCAAATCCAGTAGCCGCGCCAAATCGGGGCTCGAATCGCGGGCATGGCGATCCGAGCGATTCGGGCTTACTGCTCTCCCGCCTCGAGAACGGCTCAACGCATCACCTTCAAAATTATATCCACGGCGTCGGAGAGATTTTCCGTCACGTGATCCGGCTGGCGAGCCCAGCGCGCGCGGTTCCATTCATACTCGCCGCGGCCATAGCCGCTAAGAACCAGGATGGTATGGCAGCCGACGGAATGACCCATCTCGAGATCGACATAGCGATCGCTGACAACGAAGGAATCGGCCAGTTCGAGGTTATGCTCGCGCGCCGCGCACTCGAGCATTCCGGGAAGCGGCTTACGGCAGTCACAATCATCTTCTTTCTTGTGCGGGCAATAGTAGACGCCATCCAGGCGCGCGCCGCCCGCAGCCAGTTCAGCCTTCATTTTTTCGTGAATCTGATGGATGAGGGCTTGTGGAAAAAAACCACGAGCGACGCCGGATTGATTTGTCACAACCACCACGGGGATTCCCGCTTCATTCAATCTGCGGATCGCCGGGGCCGCAAAGGGGAAAATCTCAAAGCGGCTGATGTGGTTGGCATACCCGTACTCTTCGGCAATCGTGCCGTCGCGGTCGAGAAAGACGGCACGGCGCTTCGAGTCAGGACTAGCCACGAGTCGAGCGCTCCAGCCAGCCCCTCGCTGCAGCGTGGGCCGCGTCCACCTCGACTCGCGTCATACAGCGGTGATCCACCGGGCATTGCCGTAGGAAGCAGGGGCTGCATGAAACCGGACGCCGCACGATTGTGCGTCGCGGCGTCACCGGCGCAGTGCCCTCGGGATCGGTTGATCCAAAAATCGCCACGACCGGCAACCCGGCCGCTGCGGCCACGTGCATGGCTCCGGAGTCATTGCCGATAAAAAGGCGGCACGCGGCAAAAAGAGCGGGAAGTTCGCCGATGGGCGTCTGGCCTGCAAGATTCACGGGGCGATGGTGCATCCGAGCCGCAATGCGCTCCACGATATCGTGCTCGGAAGCCGTACCGAAAAGTATCACATCGGCGTCGAACTCAGCAATCAAGCGGTCTGCAAGCTCGGAAAAGCGGTCTGCGGGCCAGCATTTCGCCGATCCGTAGGCTGCTCCCGGAGCAAACGCGAGCCAAGGCTTGCCAGAGCGCGCTCCGGCAGTGGAGAGCTTCGATTGCGCCGAAGCGACGGCCCCTGGATCGATTCGCAGGCGTATTTCGGTGACGTCGGGTGTGTCGAGGGACTTGACCCATTCGGCGCGCCGCAGCAGTTCCAGATAGTAGTACGACTCATGCGCCGGCAGCTCGCCCGCCCGTGGCACTGGGATCGCCTTCGTCAAGAGCATGCTGCGGCCATCACGGGCGTAGCCAATGCGCTCGGGAATCCCGGCCCGCCAGGAAAGCCACGCCGATGCAAACGAATTCGGAAACAGGAGCGCCACATCGAATCGCTCCTTGCTCAGGGAACTCGCCGCCGGCCGGCTGTTGAACCGTTCCCGGCCGCGGGGATCACTGTCGAAGACCAGAACCCGGTCCGCAAATCCTTGCCCTTGATAGAGCGCACCCACCCATGGCCGTGCCAGGACGACGATCTCAGCGTCGGCCCAGCGCGCTCGAAGCGCCTTGAGTGCAGGGATGGACATGATCGCATCGCCCACCCAATTCGTGGCTCGCACCAAAATCTTCATCGTGCTGGGTTGTTGTTGCGGCGACCAATCACCGACGTCACCTCGGCCCAAAATCCGGCACTATCGCCGATTTCGAAAGAGATGCTGCAACAATACACCGGCAACTGCTTCCATCGGGCGCGGTAGAGGTTCGGGACGTCCTTTTCCGTGCAGAGCAACGCATCCGCCCCGGCTACCACGGCACGATGCTCGATCTCGTCTATCTCCTGCTGAGCGTAGAGGTGGTGATCGCGGAAGATAGAGGTGCCAACTATCTCCGCTCCCCAGCGGCTTAGGTCTCTAAAGAATGCCTTCGGATTCCCTGTTCCGCAGAAGGCCCAGAACTTCTTTTCGCGCCAATCAAATTCGGCAGGGTTGTCTGAGGGCGAGGGCAAAACCGGCAGGATCGCCTGTAGATTTGTTTGAGCGTGGAAAATGGGTGCTGAAGTGTGTTGCCGAATCGCCGCCTCCAACGATGGTTCGCCGTCTGACCGGGAGATCACCACGATGTCGGCTCGGCTCAATGCCGATCTCGGCTCGCGCAAGCGACCGGCCGGCAGGAGATATCCTCCGCCAAAGGGATCGGTGGCGTCGATCATGACGATGTCCACATCCCGGGCGAGTTCAAGGTGCTGAAATCCATCATCGAGGATGAACCAATCAACTCCTTTTGATTCCAGGATGCGCCCATTCGCGTAGCGGTTCGGGCCCAAACCGAATTGTATGCGGTCATCAGTGTGACACCAGACGACCCACGCTTCGTCATTCATTACTGGAGGCTGGCCCTGGGATTGTGCGAACTCGGTGGATCGCCTCAGGTGACCATATCCCCTGGAAAGAACCGCCACACGCTTCCCATCCGCAAGCAGACGCTGCGCGAGCCAGATGACCACGGGAGTCTTCCCGGTTCCGCCCAGCGTCAGGTTCCCGATGCTGATGACAGCTCCATCGAGGCGCTTCTGCTTGAATATTCCAGCGCGATAGCACCAAGCGCGGAGGCGCGCGAGGGCGCCGTAGATCAGCGAGAGAGGCCAGAGTAGAATCCGGAGCAAACTCACGCCGGGCTCCGGTTGTTGTTCAAGATCGCGGCGATGCGATCAAGCGACCGCGCGGTGGCCCCGCGATTACGCTCGACCAGCTCGCGAGCAGCGCGGCCCATCCGTTCGCGATACGTTGAGTCACGGATCAATTGCACCCATGCTTTGCCGAGCCGCTCCCCGCTTGAAACTTGAATGCCCGCCCCGGCCGATAGGAACTGCCCGGCCATCTCGCTGAAATTGTCCATCGAAGTACCGAACACCGGTGGCCTGGCGAACCACGCCGGTTCAAGGATATTGTGCCCACCCGCCGGGACCAGCGAACCTCCGATGAACACCGCATCCGCGAGGGCATAAATGCCCGCCAGCTCGCCTATTGAATCGAGCAGAAGTACGTCCGCTTCTTCATCGAGCGGGGCAGCGAGGTTGAGGCGACTGCGACGGACGACTCGCCAGCCTTGTTCAAGGGCAATTTCAGCGGCAGCGTCGAATCGTTCGGGCTTCCGCGGAGCAAGAATCAGCAGCGCGCGTCGCCATTGACGTTGAACAATGTCGTAGGCGGCGAGGACGGCCGCCTCTTCGTCGGCTGCAACGCTCCCTGCCACCATTACCGGCCAGCGTTCCTGCTGACGTGACTGTTCGGTGAGCCACTCGCCGAATTCGCCGATGGTCGGGGGTTCGCCATCGTACTTGAGGTTTCCGGTCACTTCGACTAATTCTTCCGGCGCACCCATTTCCAACAGGCGATGAGCGTCGTCCTGACTCTGCGCAAGGTAGGCCCGAGCGTCCGCGAGCACCCGCGCGAAAAAGCCGCCCAGGAGCGGCTTCAGAGGCCGAAAACGGGCAATCGACCGCTCGGAGATTCGCGCATTCACGAACACAACCGGAACGTTGAGGCGGCGCGCCTCGCGGAGGAAGTTCGGCCAGATCTCCGTCTCAAGAATGACCACCAGGGCGGGTCGAATCACGCGAAAAACGCGGCGTACCGGGCCAGTCCAATCCAGAGGGAAGTAGAAAATGCCATCCGCGAAATCGAGACGCTCCCGAGCGAGGCGTTGCCCCGTCGCCGTGGTTGTGGTGACAAACAAAGGGCGATCCGGGAAGCGCTGCTTGAGCTCGAATGCCAGAGGGCGGGCCGCCAGCGCCTCCCCTACCGACACGGCGTGAATCCAGATCGCGCCGTTCATTGAATCTGCGCGGGCCACAACTGCGGGCGGAAGCCTCCCCAGCCGTTCCCGCAGGTTTGAGAGATACCTGCCCTGCCGCATTCCTCGCACAACAAAATAAGGCGCCAGGAGCAGCATCGCAGCGGCAGTCAAAACGCTATAGAGAAAATACATTTGAGGTGTTGCGCCCCACCCGGCGAAGGTCTCGCGGGCAAAGCCGGTATTATAGTGTCACGCGGAAGGACGCAAAACACTCACAACTTATGAGAAACTCTCTGCATCTCAGTGGCGGGAGCTATGCGACTCTCTCTGGTAATTACCGGCCTTCTGTTGGCGTGCCCGGCGACGCTTGCCCAGAAGGACCCTGCGGACCTTCCGGCGCACGACAGCCATGAAGGGTTGCTCGTTGCCGCCGATCCGTGTCTCGAGGCGGCGCGTGCCAAGGAAAAGTTCGGCAAGTCCAACCCGTTCGAAGCCGGCATTCTGCCGGTCGACGTGTATTTCCGCAATGACACGGACCAAGCCATGCAGATCGATCTTACGAGTGTGCGCCTGGATATTTCCGAGCCTGGTGAGGATAGGCAGCGGATCACGGCGCTTACGCCTCGCCAGGTTGCCGTCCTCATCGCGCATCCCGGCGGAACGCCTAACCCGGAGTCATCTCGGCGCCGCGTCCCAGAGCCGATTCCGATGCCGAGCCACGACAAGAAAGAGGATAAGATCTTCGATTCGCTCAAGCCACTGGCATTTGATTCCGACGTGCTGCCGCCTCACTCGACGCTTCATGGTTTTTTCTTCTTTGACCTCAGCCATGATTTTCGCCTGGCTGACGTCGCCACACTCTACATTCCCGATGTGAAGATTGTTCCGGCGAACAAATTGCTGACATACTTCGAGGTCCCCCTCCGCGCTGGTTCCTCGCATTAGCCGATCGAATTTGTGGATTGCGGCGCGCTCGGCTACAATCGCCATTCACCGAAGCCCTGCAAGCAATGGCCTTTCTCGACGAGCTCAATCCGCAGCAAAAAGAAGCCGTTCTACAAACCGAGGGACCCGTGCTCGTGCTGGCAGGCGCGGGCACCGGCAAAACACGCGTTATTACGTATCGCATTGCCTACCTGATCGAGCAGGGTGTGCGACCTTCCTCGATCCTCGCCGTGACGTTCACGAACAAAGCGGCCGAAGAGATGAAACATCGGATTGACGACCTGCTGCGCGCAAGCGGCCGAAGCGCTTCCGATCTCTGGGTTTCGACGTTCCACTCGTTTTGCGCTCGCCTGCTGCGGATTGAGGCATCGCGGCTCGAGTTGCCCCGAGATTTCGCCATCTACGACGATTCGGATCAGACAGAGGCAGTGAAACTCGCGATGGCCGAGCTCGAGCTGGGCGACCGAACCTACCCGCCGCGGCAGATGCTCTCCCGAATCAGCTATGCCAAGAATGATGGGATCGATCCCGAGGGAATGGCCGCCGAGGCGTTCGACGACATGGGTCGCGATGCCGCCGCGGTTTATCGCGCCTACCAGGCAATTCTAAAGAAAGCGAATGCGCTCGATTTCGACGATCTCCTGCTTCGAGCGGTCGAGCTCCTCAAGCAGCATCCTGAAGCTCGCACGCGATGGAGCGGGCGCTTCCAGTACATTCTGGTGGACGAATTTCAGGATACGAACCGCTGGCAGGAAGATCTGATCAAGTTGCTTGCCGGGGCGCGTCATAACGTCTGCGTCGTCGGGGACGAGGACCAATCTATCTATAGCTGGCGCGGCGCAAAGGCCGGTAATTTCCGGCGCTTTCTTGACGACTTCCCGAGCGCCCGAACCTTTCGTCTCGAAGAAAACTACCGCTCGACGCAAACGATCCTGGACGCGTCGGGCGGGCTGGTGGCCAGGAATTCCAAGCGCCTCGGAAAGACGCTGCGGGCCACGCGCGATGCCGGCGCCGCCATCCGCTTCTTCGAGGCACAGGACGCCAATACCGAGGCGGAATTCGTGTGCGGCGAGATTGTTGGGTTGGTGCGCGCGGACCCGACGATCCATATAGCAGTTCTCTATCGCACCACCGCACAGTCGCGGGCCTTTGAAGAAACGCTGCGCCGCTTGGGAATTCGCTACCGAGTGGTGGGGGGGGTCAGTTTCTACAAGCGCCAGGAAGTGAAAGTCGCGCTTTCCTATCTGCGGCTGGTTCTGCAGCCTGACGATGACGTGGCGCTGCTGCGAGTTCTGAACACGCCTCCGCGCGGCATCGGCAAGGCCACGGTCGAAGCCCTGCGGTCGGAGGCGCAGGCGCGCGGCCTATCGCTCTGGGATGCGCTGGATACGGCGGCGAATTCCAGCGCTGTGAAGTCCGGGCGCGCTCTGAAAGCGTTCCGGCGACTGATCGAAGATCTGCAGAAGAATGTCGCCGAATTTCCTCCGGCGGAGATGCTCCGCCGGATTCTTGACCGCACCAGCTACCTGGATTGGATCGAGGAGCAAGACAAGCTTGAGCGTTCGTCCCATGCCGATAACCTGCGCGAACTGGTCAACGCAATTGCGGAAACCACTGAGCAAGGCGAAACGGTCGACGCAATGCTCGATCAAGCCGCCCTTGTGGGTGATACCGATGAATACGACCAGGATGTGACTGTTTCGCTGATGACTCTGCACAGCGCCAAGGGCCTCGAATTCGACGCCGTCTTCCTCGTCGGCCTCGAAGAGGGGCTCTTGCCTCACAGCCGGTCGGCCAAGCGGGACGACGACATCGAAGAAGAGCGGCGGCTCTGCTACGTTGGTATGACCCGCGCCAGACACTCTCTCACACTTTCGCGCGCGCAATATCGCCGCACTTACGGAGAAGAAAGGCTGCGGGCCTCAACGCCTTCCCGCTTTCTCCGGGAAATACCTGGGGAGTTGGTCGAGATCGTTGTTGGCTCTCTCGCCGAGGCCGGCGAAGCCCGCCGTTACGAGTCCGATTCGGACCATGTCGCGGGCCGCTCGTTCCGCGGCCGTGCGCCGGTGAGATCGGCGGGAGCACACCGCGCGGAGTCGCCGAAGAATTCGCTGATCGGCACTCGTGTGCGCCATCCCACTCTTGGAATCGGCACCATCCTAAGCGTTGAGGGCGAGCCAGACGATCGAACGATCACCGTCAGCTTTCTCGATTACGGAACCAAGAAGATCAAAGAGCGCTACGCTCATCTCGAACTGGCCTAAAGGGCGCGTCAGGGCCGCGCGCTGCCGGCGCGATCTGTCACCCTTTTGCAAACAGAAATCGTGCCCGGCACCCAATTGAAACGAAGACGGTTGCGTGCTGAGTCGGGGCAAGGTAGAGTTTGTCTCTTTTGTGGAGGAATGTTGACGGGTGGACTCTCAACTCTTTCGCACCAAAAGCATTGACCAGCTCATTTCCGATGCTGACCGGCCCGATCGCCGCCTGAAGAAAACGCTGGGGTGGCTCAGCCTGACCGCTCTCGGCGTTGGCGCCATCATCGGCACCGGGATTTTTGTCCTCACTGGAACGGCTGCCGCGGGAGAGGAAGTGGCACACGCCTCGATATTCAAGGCGCCGCTGCTCGATGTCCTTTTACATGGCAGCCACGCCCTTGGAGTCCATGGACGCCCGGGAGCGGGACCCGGCATCGCTTTGTCATTCTTCCTGGTGGCTATCGTGTGCGGCTTCGCCGGACTCTGCTACGCCGAGCTCGCTTCCATGATCCCGATCGCCGGCAGCGCCTACACTTACACGTACGCGACGCTCGGCGAGCTCGTTGCCTGGATCATCGGCTGGGACCTCATCCTCGAATACGCCGTGTCGAATATGGCCGTCGCCGTTGGCTTTTCAGCGTACGTGAACAGCTTGCTCGATTCCTTTGGCATTCACATCCCGGCGCGACTCAGCGTACCCGCCTACACGCCGGATGCAGGATGGCATCTGAACTTCAATATCGTCGGCTTTCTCGTGGTCATGACGCTCACCGCGCTCCTGGTCATCGGAATCCGGGAATCAGCCGGCGCTAACAACATCATGGTCGGCGTCAAGCTAGTGGCCATCGTGATCTTCATCATTTTCGCCAGCAAGTACATCCAGCCCGCAAATTGGAAGCCGTTCCTGCCGAATGGCTGGCAAGGCGTGCTGACGGGGGGAGCGATCGTTTTTTTCTCGTATATCGGCTTCGATTCGGTATCGACCGCGGCTGAGGAGTGCAAAAACCCCAAGAAAGATTTGCCTCTGGGAATCTTGACCTCCTTGGGAATTTGCGCCTTCTTTTACGTGGCGGTCGCAGTAGTGCTCACCGGCATCCAGCACTGGTCACTGCTGCGGAATGCGGCGCCGGTCGCCAATGCCCTCGAAGCCATCGGCTTGCGCGGAGTGGAACGCTGGGTAACCATCGGGGCGCTGATGGGGATGATTTCCTCGCTGCTCGTTTACCAGCTCGGCCAAGCCCGCGTTTGGTTTGCAATGTCGCGCGATGGCCTCCTGCCGAGCTCCTTCTCAAACGTGCATAAGCGCTTCCGCACGCCGTACGTTGCCACCTGGGTGGCTGGAATCTTTGTCGGGATTCCCGCCGGAATTTTCGACATCGGCACGCTCGCGGATCTTTCCAACATCGGGACGCTTTTCGCGTTCATTCTTGTTTCCATCGCGGTGATCATTCTTCGCAAAAAACAACCGGATCGCGCCCGGGGCTTTCACGTGCCCTTCTCGCCGTGGGTGCCATTGGGGTCCGTACTCTTTTGCTTCGTGTTGATGGCAAGTCTCACGGTGGAAAACTGGATTCGCTTCTTTGTCTGGCTTCTGATCGGCCTCGTGCTCTACTACTTCTACGGACGGAAGCACAGTGAACTCGCCCGCCCCTCGCAGCCAGTCCCTGTACCCGTCGGCGGTCCTAAATCGGGTTCCGGTTCCATGGGAGAAACGCGGTAATGTCTTTACGTGTGCGGGCCGCTTGGGCCGGTCTTATCACGGCGGCAACCGCCGTCCTGCCGGCTGTACCGTCGGCGTTGGGTTGGGGAGCGAACGGCGAGCGGCTGATCGTCAACAAAGCGGTTGAAACGCTGCCTGACGACCTTCGTCCTTATTTCGAAGCGAATCGGCAATTCCTGGCGCAGCACGTGACGGATCCGGAGGAAGCGGCGGGGAAAAACCCAACTGAACGGCGCAACCAGTTCGTGCGTCTCGATCACTATGGCCAATTCCCATTCGCGAGTTTGCCTCGCGACTACAAGGCTGCGGTGACCAAGCTCGGGAAGCGCACGCTCGATATGTACGGGCGGCTCCCCTGGTCGATCGGGCTCTATAGCCAGAAGCTGACCGATTCATTTCGCTTGCACAATTGGGACGACGTGCGCTTAAACGCGGCGCTCCTCGCTTTCTATGTGGCCGAGGCCCACGACCCTTTCAACACGACGATGAACGAGGACGGGAAGCTCTCCCTTCAGCCCGGGGTGAATTCCCGCTTCAATGTGAGCCTTGTGGATCGCTATTCGCTGTTTTTTTTCGTGCACCCGAACGAAGCGGTGTACGTGCGCGACCCAACCGACCACGCCTTCGAGATGTGCCTGAGCGCACATTCCTGGCTCGAAAATATCCTTCTTGCGGACCGGCGGTCCCGAGCGGGCTTGAGCGATTACACCGACGAGTATTACGATCGTTTTTACAGCCAGGCGGGAGCGGTCCTGGTGCGCCAGATTTCGGACGCCTCCACTGACGTTGGCTCGTATTGGCTGACCGCCTGGTCCTACGCCGGAAAACCCCAGCTGCCGGCGCGCTGAGGAGAACGCGATGACGGAGGGCAAGAGTCTCCAAGCCGCCCTGGCCGCCTTGCCGAAGGCAGAGCTTCACCTGCACCTCGAAGGTTCGATGGCGCCGGAGACGGTCGCACTTCTGGCCGCGCGACATGACGTGCAGCTCTCGGCTGGCGCCGTGAAGGCACGTTACCAGTACACGGATTTCCTGGGCTTCATCGAAGCCTTCAAGTGGGTTACCGCTTACCTGCAGGCCCCGGAGGACTACGCCCTCATCACTCATCGTCTCGCCGACGAGCTTCTCGATCAAAAAGTGACGTACGCGGAGGTGACGATTTCCGTCGGCGTGATGCTGAAGCGCATGCAGGATGTCGAAGCAAATTTTGCAGCCGTCGGCGAGGTTGGCGAGCGCTATCAGGCTAAAGGCCTTCGGCTCGCGTGGATCTTCGATGCCGCCCGGCAATTCGGCGCCAAGGCGGCGATGGACGTGGCACACCGCGCCGCGAATTTGCAGTCTGCGGGCGTGGTGGCGTTCGGGATGGGCGGCGATGAACTTGCTTTTCCAGCGGCAGATTTCCGCGCGGCCTATGATTTCGCGCGCAGTGAAGGCCTTCACGTGGTTGTTCACGCGGGAGAGGTTGGCGGCCCGGAGTCGGTGCGCGAAGCCATCGATTTCCTGGGCGCCGAGAGAATCGGACACGGGATTGCGGTGATGCATGATGCGGCGCTGGCTGACCGCCTCGCCACCGCTCACATTCCGCTCGAGAATTGCCCGACAAGCAACGTGCGCACAGGCGCCCTGGCGAAGCAAACAGGAAAGCCCAATGCGGGAATCAAGAATCACCCGCTGCCCAAGTTTCTCGAACAGGGAATCGAGGTGGCTCTCTCAACTGACGATCCAGCGATGTTTGAGACCGATCTCCTGACCGAGTACTGCCACGCCGCCTCCCTTGGCCTCACCCCCTTGCAATTGTCTCGCCTGGCAGAAACCAGTTTCCAGAGGGCTTTCCTGCCGCCCGAGGAAAAGCGGGCACTGCTGGAAACATTCCGGGCCGGATTGAAAGTCTCTGGACTGGTATAATCCGACCGATGAAAGCGCATGTCTGGGTAATGCTAAAGCAGACGGTGCTCGATCCTCAGGGCCAAACCATCCAGCATGCCCTTGCATCTCTCGGCTACAACAAGGTTCAAGAGGTACGTCAGGGGAAGTTTTTCGTCCTCGCGCTCGATGGAGTCAGCCGCGAAGAAGCGCAGAAGCAAGTCGAAAAAATCGCCCGAGACGTCCTGACGAACCCGGTCATCGAAGAGTTCCGCTTCGAAATCGTAGATTGATCGGGTGGCCCGGGAAGTTTTCGAGGACGCCAAGGCGATTACCGTCGAGTGAGGCCCTTTTCAACAGCCCTGCTTTAGCGAGAAGATATCGGTATGAGGACTCTGCGGGTCTCCCTCCTGGCGGTTCTTGCCTGCTCTCCGCTGCTGACAGGGCTGGCGGAGTCCGCGCTGCCACAAAGCTCCGCAACACTCGAGGCCGTCATCGCGACAGGATCGAAGCGATGGACCTCCGATCAGATTGCGGCGGTGAGCGGCTTGCGCGCGGGCCAGCAAATCACCAAGGAGGATTTTCAAGCGGTCGCCGACCGTCTCGCCCAACTCGGAACCTTCTCCAGCGTGCGCTACCGCTTCTCCAGCGATTCGGACGGGGTAAAGCTGGAGTTCCAGGTCGAGGACGCGCCAGCGCTGCCCGCTTCGTTCGACAATTTCCCTTGGTTCACCGACGAGGAGCTGGATCATGCTCTCCGCAAGGATGCGCTCCTCTACGACGGCACCGCCCCGGAGAGCGGAACTGTCGTTAAAGCGATTACTCAGTCCCTCGAGAAGCTCCTCGCAACACGCGGCGTCAAAGGCGACATCGAGCAAAGCGTTGTATCCATGCCTGGAAGCGATCAGAGAGTGCAGCAATTTCGCGTTGCCGGTCCCAGCCTGAAGGTTGAGGGCGTCGATTTTACAGATGCCCTGGCAAAGACCGATCGAAAAATCCAGGAACGCCTTTCCGACCTGGTTGGCAAACCCTATTCGCGGTCCGCGATCGAGCTATTCGATTTCGAGCAAGTGCGGCCGGTGTATCTCGCCCATTCGTTCGTGCGGGTCAAATTCGATCGCCCGATGGCGCGATTCGGCGGCGACCCGAATCGGCCCCTCGCCACCGCCGTCCGTGTGATTGTGCCTATCCAGCCGGGGCCCAGCTACAAATGGGCAGGCGCCCAATGGAACGGGAACGTGGCCGAGCCTGCCGCGGAGCTGGACGCCCTCGCCGAACAAGTCGGCCTGAAAGACGGCGAGCCTGCCGACGGCATGAAAATCGCGGCGCTTTGGGAACGGCTCCGAGATGTTTTCGGTCATCGTGGATATCTCGACGCCAAGTTCGAGCCCGCGCCCGAATACGACGACCAGACCAACCGCGTTTCGTATCGAGTCTCCGTTACCGAGGGCCCGAAATATCGCATGGGCAATCTCGTCCTCACCGGACTCTCACTCGAAGGTGAGCGCCGCATCCGGGGGGCCTGGCACATTCAACAAGGGGCTCTCTTCGATCGAACTTATTACGATGATTTCGTCACGAGGGGAGTGAAATTGGCCTTCGGTGACCTTCCGTTTCACTACGAAAAGCTCGGCCGGTTCTTGCAAACCGACCCGCAGACCGCGACGGTGGATGTCCTGCTTGATTTTCAGTAACGATTTCTGCGCTATACTGAATTCCGACGATGAGTTCCATTCCTTCTGATCTCCTTTCAACACTCGCGGTGGACGAAGCTGCCGCGGTCAAGAAGCAGCAACGGGTGGTCGAGTCGCTTCGCAGCCTCGATTCGCTCCTGGTCGCTTTTTCCGGAGGCGCGGATTCGGCCTACTTGGCTTGGGCGGCCCACACGACGCTCGGGTCGCGCGCGCTCGCAATCACCGCGATTTCTCCAAGCTTCTCCGCGCACGATCGACGGCAGGCTGAAGAATTCGCGCGCTCGGCAGCTCTGCGCCACGAATGCATCGAAACCAGCGAATTCGAAAACCCCCTCTACGTCGCCAACAACGCCGACCGCTGTTACCACTGCAAGGACGAACTCTTCAACCGCATGGAAGAGCTGGCCCGAGCCCGCGGATTTGCCGCGATTGCTTACGGTATCAACGCCGACGACACGCATGACTTCCGCCCCGGGCATCGCGCCGCGCACGAACATCGGATTCTCGCTCCGCTGCTGGATGCCGGTCTCACCAAACCGGAAGTCCGGTTTCTCTCCCAAAGGGCAGGCCTCAGCACCTGGGATCGTCCGGCTTCGGCTTGCCTTTCCTCGCGTGTGCCCTATGGCACGGCGGTCACACCGCAGCTCCTTGCGCAAATCGAACGAGGAGAAGCCGCGCTTCGCGGAATGGGTTTTCGCCAATTCCGCGTGCGGGCGCACGGAGAACTGGCGAGAATTGAGCTCGCGCCGGAAGAGCTGGCCCGCGGCATGGACCCCAACATTGCCGCTGAGATCGCAAGCAGACTCAGGCAAGCGGGCTTCGCCTACGTCACGCTGGATCTGGAAGGTTATCGTTCCGGCTCGCTCAATGTTCTTCTAAAGGCAAAGTGAACTTGCCGACTTCCTAGTTTCGGAACTTCCTCGACTGGAATTGCGTATGTTGATAGCAGGGCGCGGCATTACAAATGGGCGAGTGGAAAGGAGCGTAACGCGTGACTCAACAACGCCGAAAAGTTCGATGTGCGGCCTCGGCGATCCTGTTGGGCGTGTTTCTCGCCGGATGCGAGGCTCTTCCTTCGTCCAACGGCACCTTCACACGCGACTTCAAGGTGACCGGCCCACTTCGCCTTGAGCTCAACACCGGCTCCGGCGACGCTCGCGTCGTCGCGGGATCTTCCGGAGAAGTGCAGGTCCATGGAGAATTCACCGTCCATCCCTGGCCCTGGGAAAACACCTCGAAGCGTGTCAACGAACTTATCCAGAACCCACCGGTCGAGCAGGAAGGCAACCTGCTGCGCATCAACGAAAAACTCCTCCCGGTGGGGAATGTCGAAATCAAGTATCAGATCGAGGTTCCGCCGGAAACAGAGATGCGTGCTTTGACCGGCTCCGGGGCTCTGGAGATTCGCGGCATTCGCGGCCCGCTCACCATCACCTCAGGCTCCGGAGATATTTCCGCGAGCGACATCACTGAACGCGTCGAGGTGACCACGGGGAGTGGCGCGATCCAGCTCGCCAATGTCCAGGCCGAAACTCACCTGTCGACCAGGTCAGGCGATATGGAGTTGAGCAACATTCACGGGGGAATCCGAGCCCGCACTGGCTCGGGCGACGTCACGATCTCTCAACCGGGCGGCAACATCACGGTGGACACGAGCAGCGGCGATCTCACGGTCTCGAACGTCACCGCAGATCTTCGTGTGCGAACTGGCTCGGGGGATGTCACCGTGGACGGAAACCCCGGAGCGTCGAGCTTCTGGGATTTTCGCACCGGGTCGGGTGACGTCGCTCTCCACCTGCCATCGAACGCCAGCTTCCGCCTCGATGCCCGCTCGAGCTCAGGTAGCATCGACACGTCGATTCCTTTGGTTATCGAAGGCACCAACTCGAAGCATGAATTGCGCGGCAAAGCCGGCGACGGCAAGGCTCGCATCGAAATCGAAACCGGCTCCGGCAGCATCGGCCTGTAGCAGCTTGCTGAAAAACTCCTCAGCATCCCATTCCGAGGAATTCGCCGCGGCGAACGACGGGAGATCTGCTTTTGCTTGAATAAATTCGACGGGCGACTGCTGTTAGCTGAGCAGATTCCAGCGCGTGAACTCGCGCTTCTCCACAAGTTGATCGCGCTCGGCGACCCACTGCTTCATGTAGGGCATTTCGAAATGCGCATCGAGTGCTGCCTGGCTAGCCCAATTCTCGTAGAGCATGAACTGCCCGGGATTCTCGAGCGATTCGTGCACGTCGTAGCTGACACAGCCTTTCTCGGCGCGCGCGCGCGGGACGTTCGCTAGGAGCCGCTGCCTGACGTCTTCGACTTTCCCTTCCTTCGGCGTGAGCCGCGCCATCACAGTCAATTGTGTTTCAGTTTTCTTCGAACCCTTGGTTGACGCGAGCGCGCGTTCGCGAGGGTCGCTATTCGCGCGCCCAACGATCGCACCGAGCGAGCCGGCTGCAATGCCGGCGGCCCATTTCACTGCGATTTGTGCTGCTTCTCTCCGATTCATCGATCCTCCTCCAGTGCGCATGTTCGGCGAGCCAAGTGATTATTGAACGGCCGTCGACGCGAGGTCGGGTACTTTGCCCATCACCGCATGTGCTCGGTTCATGAACTCTATTCTCCTCAGAGAATCAAAAACGCCGGGCACACATCTTCGAAAGTTCTATCACGGGCGTCAAGCCCGGAAAGCGCTTCTCTCGATTCTCTCCTTCTGCCGCAAAGATTGGGGACCCGTTCCTGCTTTAGCGGGCTGCTGAAAGGCACTTTACATGCGGGTTGTTTCTGATAATATCCTCCGCCAAGTCGGCTTCCCACTTTCGTGGCGGAACTTAGCGCACGGAACGAGAGGAAGTCCGCAAGGGGTGGGGAAAAAACATGTTGTTCATCCAAAAGTTAAGCGTTCTTACTATTTGTGTCGGGCTTTTCACTGCGTCAGCCTTCGCCCAGGGCGGGGCCACCGGCGCGATCAGCGGAACGGTTCAGGACGCGTCGGGAGGCGTGATAGCAGGCGCCAAAGTTCAGATCGTAAGCGATGCGACAGGGCAGATCATCCGCGAACTGACAACAGATTCTTCGGGATTGTTCACCGCCACCCTCCTGCCCGTGGGGACGTACTCGATCGAGGTGAGCGCCTCGGGATTTACCAAGACGAGGTTTCCCGGCGTCATCGTGCGGATCACGGAAACCACACGCATGATTGCGTCGCTGGCTGTGACGTCAGTCAAGCAGGAGGTCACGGTTACGGCCGAGGTCGCTGCGGTCGAGACCACGAGCCCGACCACAGGGCAGGCCCTCAGTGACACCACGATTACCACGCTGCCGCTAGCTACTCGCAATTTTCAGACTCTGCTCACCCTTTCGGCGGGCGCGTCTTCGGACCTCAACAATGCCTCGCAGTTGGGCCGCGGCCTGGTTTTCATCCACGTTAATGGCGGTCGCGAGGATAACAACAACTATCTGATCGAGGGCATCACAGCGTCCGACTACACCATCGGAGAACTGAACAACACGCCTCTCCCCAGTCCCGACGCGATCCAGGAATTTAAGGTCAGCACCAGCCTCTACGATGCCACGCAGGGACGCAACGGCGGTGGCAACATCAACGCCATCCTGAAAGGCGGTACGTCGAACTATCACTTCGATGCCTGGGAATACTTCCGCAACACGGTTCTCGATGCCAACGATTTCTTCCTGAATGCAGCCGGCAGTCCCAGGCCGGTGATCAAGCAGAACATCTTTGGCGCCGATGGCGGCGGGCCGGTCGATCCAGGCAAGCGGTTTGGGTTCTTCTACGTGAATTATCAGGGCACCCGGCAGCGCAGCGGCGATTCTCCAGGCACCTTCATCAACACAACGATCCCGGTGCTCCCGACCGACCGCAGCCCGGCTAGCATCGTCAACTCCCTCTTTAACGGCCCCAATTGTCAGGGGCTGCCGGCGGGGGCCAATCCTGCGAACGGATTCGCCGGCCTCGATCCGGTGGCGGCAAAGCTTTTGGCGTTGAAGGGGAACCAGTTCGGCGCGAGCAATGGTGGCTTTCTGATCCCGTCAGTCGCAGGAACTCCCGGGTGCACGAAACTTGCGAGCGGACAGGTCGTCCTGAATACTGGCTCGTTTCTCATCAGCGAGCCTGGGAAGTTTACCGACGATCAGTTCACCGGCAACTGGGATAAGGAATTTCGTGGCGGCAAAGACCGACTATCGGAGCGCTTCTTCTGGTCCGATTCGGAAGTCGATACGCCTTTCGGCGGCGATTCCTTCCAGATTCAGACCGGCGGAGTGCCTTTTCCGAACAACTTGAATTTCCCGCTGAATACGCCGCTGCACGGACGCTTCGGTAGCATCGCGGAGACGCACGTTTTCAATAATGAGCTGGTCAATGAGTTTCGCTTCGGAATCAATATCATCAGCACGAAATTCAACAACGTGCCGATTGTCAAAGTGTCGGACCTGGGCATCAATCGGTCCACTAACAATGGCACGCCGGATATCTACCGGCTTGTATTCGGAGCCTTCTCGATTGGACCGTATCCAACCCAGGTGCAATCGGCGCTCTCGGACAGCTTCGTTTGGCTCGACACGCTGAGCTACACGCGTAGGTCTCACGCGTTTCGGTTCGGCGGCGAAATCGATCGCAATGCGATCCGCCGCAGCCTTCCGGTGGCCAACAACGGATTGGTGTTCTTTACGCCTCCCGTGCTTACGAACTTCACGGACTTTCAGAATTTCTTGTTCGGCTCCGTGTCCTTTGCGAACGTGGGTGGCGGCAACGGCAACCATGACTACCGCATTCCGGCTTTTGCCGTCTTCAGCCAGGACGACTATCGCGTTACCAAGACGCTGACGATGAACCTCGGTCTGCGCTTAGAAGAAGTTGGCGCACCCTACGACGAGCTTTGTCATCTCGGCAATGAGAACCCCCGAATAGCGAACGTAAACGGCCAGCCGTTCTTCTGGCCGAGTTGTGTGGACCGGTTCAATCTCCAAGGGCTTGTCGGGACTGCTTCCCGGTCCACCCTGCTCAACAACTGGGCCACGGTTTGGGAGCCGCGCATCGGTTTCGCCTACGATTTGTTCGGCCACCACACCACCTCCATCCGGGCGGGCTACGGCATTTACAGCGTGCGCGAAGACCTGGGCGCCGTGGATAACCTGTCTTTCACATCTCCGTTCTTTCCCACGGCCGTGCCGGCGGCTACAGCTCCTGGGACAATGACCTGCCTCTTCTTCCAGGGGCAGAATTGCAACAACGCACCATTGATGCCGCCGATGGGCGTCATTAGTAGCCAATTCGTGCCGCAGCCGTCGGTTCTGACCGCGCCTGCATTTCCGGCGAACTGCAAATTGGGGAACGGCGCAGCCGGTGCCGGGCAACAATGCGGTCCTAATTTTTCCGGGACGGTGATCAACTTGTTTGGCCTTGTTGTTCCACAGCACTGGGATGTGGGGACCACTCAACAGTGGAACCTGACGGTGCAGCGCGAGCTGGGAAAGAATTGGTTTCTCGAAGTCGGGTATGTGGGTACCAAGGGTACCCATCTCCGCGCCACTTTCGATCGTGGTGAGGCGAAATTGGTCCTCCCCAACGATCCCAGCACCTTTGTCACAGTGCCGGTGGCCGGTGGGACGCCGGTGACGATCAAGGACAGCACGACATTAAACATCAACGCGCGATCGCCTTTTCTGGGGATAAGTCCCCTGGCGTACGAGGAGTTCGCCGGGGTTTCCGACTCCCATTACAATGCCTTCCAACTGACGGTTGCGCATCACTTTTCAAAGGGGCTGTACTTCCAAGGCGCCTACACGTATGCCAATTCGATTGACGACGTCTCGAACGCCACCGTGGCCTTCGATACCCGCTTCAATGATCAGAATAATCCTCGAGACTCAAGAGGTCTCTCCGATTTCAATCGCAAGCACCGTTTTGTCTCCAGCGGCGTTTACCAACTGCCCTTCTTCGCTCATGCCCAGGGCTTGACGGGTCGCGCGCTGGGCGGCTGGGAGGTCAGCGGGGTACTTACGCTGCAATCGGGCCTGCCGTTCACAGTGGTGGATTCGGCGGGAGGGAGCGCGTTCGGCTTGAGCAGCACTGGGCTCGCCACACCGATGTTCGCCTCCGGGTCCAGCTGCGCCAACGCCCCTACCACTGGTGGGGTGGAGAAGCGCCTGGGCGCCTGGGTCAATATCAATGCCTATGTCCCGGACCCGCATGTGCCGCTATCAACGGGGGGTTTTTCGGACGCCACGCTCTTTGGCAACGCTCCTCGCAACTGCATTATCGGGCCGCCGCAGAAAAACATCGACTTCACGCTCGGGAAGACGTTCAAGCTGACCGAACGGCAGAGCCTCCGCTTCCGGACAGATTTTTTCAACCTGACGAATCATCCATCGTTCGCCAACCCGTCGGCGACCGATATCGAGAGCCCGAGCTCGTTTACCGGGATCACTTCGGTCGTTGGGACTCCCCGGGTGATCCAGTTCTCTTTGAAGTGGTCCTATTGACGCAAGCATGGAAGCAGGTCGGACGAAAGTCTTGGGCGTAGGGATGATTGTTATTGTAATCGCGCGGCGAAATTCTGCGCTGGGTGGAAGTCATTGTAAATAATTCGTAGAAGGAAGTGGCGCGCCCGGAGGGGTTCGAACCCCCGACCCTCTGCTTCGAAGGCAGATGCTCTATCCAGCTGAGCTACGGGCGCGCGGCCGGAGCAATTCTTATCAAGCTTAAGATGAGTTTACCAGAGCTCGTTCGACTCGGTGTCGCAAACCTTGAAGCCGGGTGACGGGCTCGTTCGAAAACACCAAGCGCACGTAGCAATCGCTGCGCGCGGTTCCCCAATTCTTCATCGGAGTTGCCGCAATCTGACCTCGGCTCATCAGGCGTTCGCTTGCCTGCTCGCTTTTCCAACCCATATGTTGCACGTCGAGCAGCATGGACCAGCCGCCACTGCATGGGAGCAGCGGCATTGACTCTAGCTCCTCGCAGATACAATTCCGGCGCGCTTGCCACTCCGCGACGGCGGCGCAGAAAGAAGCTTCGCCGTCGCGTATCGCAGCGGCTGCTGCACGCTGGGCAATTCCGACCTGGCAGACGACATTGGAGATGGACACAAGCCCAATGTCACGCACCGCTTCTCCCGGGCCGACGACCCATCCGACTCGCCAACCGATCATGCGCTGTTCCTTGGATGCTGACCCAACCGTGATCGTTCTCGGCTCCATGCCGTCGAGCGAAGCGGGATGGATATGCTCCATGCCGTCATACAGGATTCGCTCCATGGCAGCATCGTAAATGAGCCAGGCATCGGCAGCCTTGCAGGCTTCGGCGACCGCTTGCCATTCTTCGCGGTTCAGCACGGCGCCGGACGGCATCGAAGGACTCATCATCAGAAACGCCCGCGTCCTGCTCGTGATCGAGCGACGCAGAGCGTCGAGATCGAGTTGCCATCGGGAATCGGCGGAATGCAAGGGGACAAATACCGGTACGCCACCCGCGATTCGCACACGATTCACGAGGCCGACGTAGATCGGGTCGGCCATTATGACTTCGTCGCCTGGGTTCAGCAGCGCTAGAAGCGTGTTCAGAATTCCATTGCAGCCGCCAGCGGTGACGATGCATTGGCGCTCCCAGTCGTAGTCCACGCCGGCCAGCGCGGACACGTGGTCTGCCGCTGCTTTCCGTAGCTCGTCCGCGCCGAAAAAAGGCAGGTAGCTGTTGGCGCGGTCGGAGTCAATCTCCTGCCGTGAAAGCGCGAGCGCAGCTTCAGGCGGGCGAAGATCGGTGTCCAGGTTCTCGAGACGAAGCACATCCGAGGCAGCGGCGTTCGCCATCCTGGCGGCTTCGTCCACGCCGATCCCGACAACATTCCGAATGCGCTCAACGCTCATGCGCGAGGCCCTCGAAGGTACCGGCGGTATTATGCAACGGTGCGGCGGGTTCAGGGTTATCGACATGGGGCGAAGGAAAGGGCACTGAGCGGGAATGCCGGCTTGCCTGAGGTTGCCGCAATGCTGTTACTTAGTCCGGAGGGAGCGCCACGAGTTGAAGAGGATTGACCCTTGCCTCGTTTACAACCAAGCCCCAATGGAGGTGCGGTCCGGTGACGCGTCCGGTGGCGCCCACCTTTCCCAGAAGCGCACCGGCCTCGACTAGATCCCCTACTGCGACGGCAATCGAGTCAAGGTGTCCGTATAACGTGTAAAGCCCCAAGCCGTGGTCGAGAACGACGGTGTTACCGGAAAAGTACAACGGCTCTGCGAGGACCACGCGTGCGCGTTGCGTGGCGCGCACAGGCGTGCCCGTCACTGCGGGAATATCGACTCCGCTGTGAGGCGACCCGGGTTGACCGTTGAGCACCCGACGGCGGCCGAAATTGCGTGCTGTCTGGACAGCGTCCAGCGGTAACCGGAACTTGCCCTGCCATAAGCGTTCAGGCGTCACGCTGGCGTATATTTCGCGCAGCCGCTGGGTCTCTTGTTTGGCACGCTCGAGGTCTTTGGGGCTCGGTTCGACGAATTGCTGTGCCACGCGCAGCCGCTCGATTGCGAACCGCCCAGCCTTTATGGACACAACCGCGCTGCAGCTTAGCGGATGCCCGCCCTGTAGTTGGCCGGCGAGTGTAAGGTCGTATCGTCCGGCTGGGCGTTCGAGGTCAATGCCTAGCAGAGCTCGGCGCACAGCGTCGTGGCTGTCGTCCGCCCAAAATGGCAGCGTGTGACCAGCCCATTCGGCTTTGAGGTCAGCAAGAGGAGAGCCGCTGCGGACCTCCACCTCCAGCAAGCCGCCTTGAGAAGACTCTGACGAGCTGAGCCGCAATCGAACGCCATCCCCGCAATCGCGCGAATTCGCGACGCGTCGTTTGGGTGACGGTTGCGAGCTCGTTCCAGGTGAGGTTTGCGGCGAACGAGCGTAGCCTGGCACCGAGGAGAAAATGAGGCACACAACCCCGACCGCTGACACACAAGGGATGGGGGACTCGCGCCGCAGCGTCTGTCCGAACCTGCTGATGATTCGCGCGCGGAAGCATGTGGTCAGTCGCATGGCGGCTACGAGCGAGTCCGATCCGAATATACGATAGAAAACTAGTCTCGGTCGGAGGTATTCCAGTCCAAGTAACGCAATCTGCAAGCCTCGGAGGAGCAACTGAAAGGGCTCAAATTGCGCCTCCTGGTGCAGAGGTCGCTCGACCCGCTTGGCTTTAAGCGAGTTGACGCCGGTCGGATGGCCGGCGTATGTTCGGCTCTCGGACAGAAGGGAGCGCTGTTTACCGCCAAGATAGCTGCTATGTGGAATTCACGAAGGACTTCAAGAACATTCGCCGCTTTGATCGGCGCGACGCTTCTTGCAACTCCGTGGCTCTCATTCGCGCAGGAAGGGGACCCCAGGAAGGGTTCAGTTTGCCCGCTCTCCGATTCCCAAACGCAAAATTCCATTGCGGCCTTCGCGAAGATGTATCCCACGTTCATGAAGCCACGCTGTGTGAACTGCCACGGGGCAATCGATCCTTTTGCGCCAGGGACGCTTCATGGCGGTCCCAGAGTAGGCCAGCAAGCCGCGGGGAGTGACTGCAGCATATGCCATAGCAACCTCCCGCCGCAGGAGAAGGGCAAAGCCGAGTGGCGTGTACCCGATGCAGACTTCTTGTTCCAGGGAAGGAGCGCGACGACTCTGTGCAAACAGATGAAGCGTTCGTTTTCTAAGGCGGAGAACTTCGTACTGCACATCCTGAATGACAACGGAAACACCAATTTCAACGGCGTGGCTTTTCTAGGCACGCGAGGCCTCAACGAGCTCGGTCAATCCCTGGTCGAGCCTTCTTACGTGCCTCAACCCCCCGAGGGCATCACTCTTGACGAATTTCTCCAACAGTCCCAGGAGTGGGTTGCTGCGATGGGCGGCGAGTTCAAGGGAGATTTCAACTGCGGATGCGAGCCGGTGCACTACGCGATTCGAGTTCAATATATTGCCCAGATACAAATGGGAACTCTCCTTCAAACCATGGCTAACATGGGCCCCGTCGACATTCCCATTACCTTTCATGATGACGGCAGCTTTGAGGGACAAGGGATACTACCATTCTCGGCAAAGGGTTCCGCACGGGCTGGGCCCCGTGCCTGTAATGGACAAAGCCAAGGCGCGATGATGATCAAGGTGTCGGGTAATGCCATCGAGGACTTCAAGAATAAACACATGCATATCGAGGTCACGAACCTCACGCCGGAATCGGGTTCAACGGCGGAGCAATGCAATTTTCCGCCTTGGGGAGGCAATTTCCGGCTGATCGGAGGGGACAAGGCCACCTTCGGCTTTGATCTAGTCGGCCGCGTCGGAGAAGCGAAGCTGGTTGCTGTGCCGCTTCCGGGGCCCGGAATCAACGCCAGGCTTGGCGTGGAGGTCGTCGAACTGGGCTCCCAGCCTCCCAATCTGCAGTGACTCTCGTTGCGGCACCTACCAAAATTGCCGGGCAGGTGCGCTGAGGCAGCGATGCCGCTACTTACTTTTTCTTTTTCTTGGTGGTGTCGTTAGCAGGTGTGCCGGGGACTCTGAAATCCCACACCGAGTAGAAGACCTGTGCAGCGCTGCCAAATCCAGAACGGACGGGCTTGTGCCCTTTCACCGGCCGGAACACGACCGCATATTCGGCAGGCTCCAATGGCTGCTCGACATGCATGACGTAAAATCCGCGCTCCTCCTTGTTAAGCCGTACTGGCACGCGCTCTTCAGAAACCCATTCTCCCTCTTCCGGGCCGCCGCCCATCATGGTGTTCCGGCCCATCTTCGACCTTGTCGCGCCAACCAGGCGGTAGTTATCCTTGGTTTGCACGAGCTTGACGAGGGCAGGCTCGTAGGCATCCGGGTCTACTCCGGGAATCTCGCCGTAACTCAACTCGAACGCGGGCGAATCGGCCGGCAAAATCCGGTTCGAATGCAAACCGGGCAATCCCCAAACGTAAGTCATGCTGGGCATGCCCGGACGCATTCCGGGCATGAATCCGGAGGCGACCGAGAACGCCGACATAGCCATCATGCCTGCAGGCCCCGCACCCATCGCAGCAAAGCTCAATCCTTCGGTGGCCAAGCTACGCAGCATCATCCCGCCCTCGCTCGGCCCGCCCCCCTTGAATTTTGACTGCGCAATTTGTGCCGTAGAAGGCGCGATCTCATGTTTTGCCGGCGGTCCCATGAGAACTACACGGGGCATTTGCGCAGGGTCGGCGGAGGGCATCCCCATCATGTTTCCGAAGCCCATGGCGGCGAACTGTGCCTGCATCGATTGCATCTGAGCGAGTTGCTGCGGTGACATTTTGACGCCCATGTTGGTGGACATCCCGTTGGCCATCTCGGTGCCCGCTTGAGGAGGAGCAGCCGGCGTCTGCGTCGTGTTGGGCGTGGAATTGTTCGAAGTGCCGATGGAGGCTGCAGGAGTGGCGGGCACCTGCGCCGCGGCGGCGCTCGCGCCACTGCGCTGGCGCTGCTTAGCGTCCAGCATGGCCTGAAGGACGGCGTTGTGCACGCCGGCATTCTTCAAATTGATCAGGGCCTCGGCCGAAGTGTCGAAGTTCGTGTCACTTACTCCGATGACTTTCACCAGCGTGTCGTCGTCAAAATGGTTTTGCACCATCTGTACGATGTCCGCGTTCTGCAGAACCTTCTTTTCCTGCTTTTCTTGTGCGGGTAGCAGCAGCGCGTAGAAGACAGCAAGCACGAGGACGGCGAAGACGAGCTTGATACGCATCACTTCACCTACCGGTGCTCAGAATGACGACGCTCGCTGATGCTTTTCCTATGAGGATACACGGATACTGCGCGCCATTATACCATCGGGAGTCAATCGGGAGCTGACGTCGACGGGCGGGTGCGGTCAAGCGCTTGCGTGAAAGGATCGGGCGTACGATTAGCTCAATTCCTCGGGCATGGCAATGTGTTGGCGCGCACGAGGACTTCGGCAGCGGACTTAGCGCGAATTCGTTTCGACATAGGTGTGAATAGAGAGGGTTTGGCCATCCGTGCGCGCCGTTACCGCGCCGTCGCGGTCGGTGCGAAAAAGTCGCGCGCCCCAAGCTTGATAGCGCTCGACCACATCTGGAAACGGTTGGCCGAAAGGATTGGCTTCTCCGACAGAGATCACGGCCACTTTCGGCGCGACGGCGTCGAGAAATGCCTCCGTTGAGGAAGTCTTGCTGCCATGGTGAGGAACTTTTAGAAAGTCGGCAGTGAGCGATTCACCTTGGTGCACGAGTTCTGCCTCGACTTTTTGCTCGATGTCACCGGGGAGTAGAAAGGTGATTTTGCCGTCGGTCAGCCGCAGCACCAAGGAATTGTTGTTCGAGGCAGTCGAGGTTGCGGAAGGATCTTGCGGCCACAAAACCCGGCCCTCGATTGCGTCCCAATCGAATTTCGATCCTGCAAACTCGTGTGAAATCGAGACTCCTCGAGCGCGCGCCTGAGCGAGGAGGCCCTCGTACGCCGGCGTTTCCTCATCGCGTCCCACCCAGAGCTGCGCAACATGGAAATTAGCGAGGACGGCGCGCAGACCGTCGAGATGGTCGTGGTGCGCGTGAGTCAGGGCCAGGATGTCCAATTTCTTCAAGCCGCGCGACCACAGATACGGCGAAACGACCTCTTCTCCCACATCGATGCCGGTGCGATACCCGCCGTACCATTCTGCCCCGGCCAGTCCGCCGCCATCGATAAGCATCGTTCGGCCGTCGGGAAAAGCGGCGAAGATTGAATCGCCCTGGCCGACATCGAGGACAGTGACTTCGAGCAGGCCCTTGTTTAGGTCTGCGCGGAAGGGATGGGTCGCAACGAGAATCGAAAGCGCCGCTAGAGCGATCATGCCGGTCCACTCCGCGGTTCGTGGAGGAGGAGGAAGCCGGCGGCGCGTTTTTCGATCTCGTCGCAAAACGGCGGCGGAGCGCGCTGCTGCCATCAGCCAAACGAGCGCCGCAAAGAATCCCACGAGCAGCCACACGGGCGGACCGGGAATGCGGTAGGAGAGTTGCCGCATCTCGCCAAACCAGCGAATCGAAGCCAGCAACATTCCAACAAGAAGGCTCAACAGCTTTGCTGCGGGGGGCAGCGAGCGGCTTCCAAATGAACGAAATGCCCAAACCAAGACACCCGAGCGGAACAATTAGTCCGGTCAAAAGCACCGCAGGAATATTGCTTATGGGACCGGAGAGACTGACCCGATGGAAATACAGCGCCATCAGGGGCAGCATGCCCCATTCAATCGTGGCTGACAGCAGGGCGATTTCCCACAGCCGCAGGCAGCAGCGGATGGGCAACGTGAAGGATCCTTCAGCCCGGTGCGCGAGTTTGGCCGGCAGTTTGGCCTTCAGCCAACGCAGCGCTGAACGGAGGTCGATGCGGAGCTGAATCATCCGGGGCGAATGGGCCGCGTCGCGTGTAACGTCGCCCAAGTGCGCGAGTGCGGAACGCCGAGGAGAACTCGTGCGCTCAATTCATGGGAGCGCCAGCCCAGCGATAATGCCTGCCGCCAAGAACGAGAGCTGGAAACTCGCATCGGTCAGGAAAGAAGGTCTCCACAGAAGAAGTGAGAGTGCGGCGAGACCGACGGCGTTTAGAAGTTCCACACGCCGGAAGAGCAATCGGGTGAGCAGAAAGAACGCCGCCACCAGTCCAGCCCGAAGGATGGGCGGCCGGTCCTCAACGATGCCAGCATAGGCAGCAAGGGCCGCGAGCGTGAGCAGCGTTCGCACAAGCAGTGGAAGTCTCAGCTTTCGTCCAAGCCAGAAGATGAAGACCGCCAGCGCTCCCACATGCAGCCCAGCGACCACGAGCACGTGGTAGGCGCCCGCCTTCTGGAACGTTACCGCGGTATCAGAATCGACGAAACCGAGCGCGCTGCCCTCTTGCGCGCGATGCTGTTGGGCGATCGCACCTTGGCAAAAAGCGTGTCCACTCGCTTGACTAAGTCGCCTCGCAAGCGCGCGAGACGATGATGAATTCCCAACGGCCGAGCGCCGAGCTTTTGCAGCAATTCCGCGCTGCGCAGCGTTCCATTGAGGTTGATTCCTTGGTGAGCGAAGTAGCCTCGAGCATCGAACGCTCCTGGATCCAGGAAATTGCGCGGCGGCCGGGCGTGGAGCAGGGCCTCGACGCGATCCCCGGCGTGGAGAGTTTCCGAGGGCAGCGTCTCACCCATGGGAGGGAAAGAACAAATTCGCGCGGAGGCCGCCGGTCACCGGAACGGTGCGCCCGGCTAGCTCGACCTCTTCAAGGGCAATTTCATAGCGCCGTCCCCACGGCAGCTCGCTGGGATCGTCGCGCAGTACCCCGCGCCAGCGTAATGGTTCGCTTGTAGCGAACTCGCCGCGCTCGATCAGTCTCGCGGCGCTGTTTGTGGGCACGGAGATTTGCTCGAGATTTGCGGCAAGCGCGCCAAGCGAAAGCCAGGTAAGCAGAACAAGCGCCCACGCCAGGTGTGCGCGGCCTCGCCAGAGCGCTACAAGGCCGACGAGAATCGCCGCTGTAGGCAGGATCAGCCATACGCGCCAGTTCAGCTTCTGCCCCGGCGCGAGTGCGAGGCATTCGACACTAGTGGCAAAAGCGAGACTGAGCCAAAGGACAGGAAGTTTCATGAACGTCTTGCAAGGCGCACGACTGATTCGATGTGGAACGTTTGCGGAAAGAGATCGAACAGATGGACTTTGTCGATGACGTAGCCGGCCTTTAGAAGCTCAGCCAGATCGCGCGCGAGAGTCGAAGGATCGCAGGAAACGTACCTAATTTGCTCGGACCCAAGGCGGCCGAGGTGCGCAAGCGCCCTCGGATCGAGGCCCGCGCGTGGCGGATCCACTACAACAAGCTGAGGCTTTTCGCGAAACCTGGCGATAAAGTCTTCTACGTCGGCACCTCGCGATTCGACATGTCCGCGGCTGGACGCGAGATTGGCTTCAAGATCGCGCAACGACGCAGGATTCGATTCTACCGCGATGACACGCGTGGAGCAGTTCGCCAGCGGCAGGGCGAACAATCCGACGCCAGCGAACAAATCCAGAGCGAGGCCTTCGGCTGGGGCGTCACCTGCGACAGTGCGCATCATCTCTTCGACCAGAAAGCGATTCACTTGAAAAAAAGACATATGCCCGACGCGATAGTTGTTTCCAGCGACGTTGTAAAGAAGATAGCCAGGTCCGAGGAGCTCCATGCGGTCTTGGCCTGGGTCGTGAAAGAGCATGCTTTCGACAGCATCGGGAAGGATCTGGCGAAACTTTTCCGCGAGCGTGGAGACTGGTGTGGCGGAGCTCGTGAACGCGACGTTCAAGAGCAGCTTTCGATCCGCGGCGTCCACGAAGGCCTCGATTTCTCTGATCGCGGAGGGCAGCTCGCGGGCGGCGAATGCCTCGCGTAGCGATCGCAGCGTTCGTTCCAGACACGGCGAGAGGATCGCGCATTCATCGACGGCGATGAATGCCGTCGAACCGGCGCCAAAATACCCGATGCCCAGGTTTCCGTGGTTGCTGCCGTCGCCGCTACTCGTCGAACGCACCTTCCACTGGGCGCGATTGCGATATCCCCAAGGCGGAGAGGGGTGTGATGTGATGGGGCCACTCCAGTCGATGCGACCGATCCGGCGAAGCGTCTCGCGCAAAATTTCGGACTTGTAACGGAGCTGCGCCTCGTAGGGAATGTGCTGGTAATGGCAGCCGCCGCAGGAGTGAAAATAGGGGCAGCGTGGCACGACGCGCTCGGGCGAGGGAGTCAGCAATCTTTGGACGCGGCCCCGAACGAATTTCTTCTTTCGCTCGACGGGCTCGACGGCAACCTCTTCCTCCGGCAACACAAACGGAACAAACACAGTTGAGCCATCCGCGTGGGCGAGGCCATCCCCACCGTAAATTAGCTTTTCGATTTTGACATCCATTGCCGGGGCTCGCGGGCCGCGTATCAGGTGAGGTAGAAAAGGCTCAAGCGCGGCAATCCAAGGTTCTCATAAAGACGCTTCTGCGTATACTGGCGTTCGAGCTGGGCGAGCTGTTCGGCAGACATCTTTCGGCGATAGGGTGCAAGGGCGCGGTCCATTTCGCGGCGAATGTTGAGCAGCGTTTCCTCGCTGGCGTTCGCCGCCAGCGTCGCCGTCATTTTTTCTTCCAGGACCGTCAAGCGCCGCTCCAGATCCTCCAGGTCGAGCGTTGACGGAGAATCGAGCAGTGTCTTCAAGTCATCCAGTCGCCGGGCGGTCTCCATAATGCGAGATGACAGGTCACTATCCGCTGCCTGGTGTTTTTCGGCGGAGATTCGAAGGCGCGTCGCATTGTGCTCGAAGTAGTGCATCAGCTCCTGGCGAGAAAAGGGCTCCGACGCTTGCCTTGGTTTCGTGAGCTCGGGACCACCGCCGGCAGCGGATTCCTGCGCTTCTTGCGCTGCGTCAAGAACAGCATCCACACAATAAGCGAGGTTCTTCAACTGGCGGCCGCCGGCAGCGCGCCGCGATCGGGCATAGCTTTCAAATGCCCGGTCAATCCCTTTGAGCACCGCGTCGAGAGGAATCCCCGCCTTCTGCCACGTCTCGACGATGGCCCAATCCAGGGGGGATACGAGTAGGTGCGCGCCACGCTTCCGCCAGAAGTATTCTTCGATTTCGGTAAAGTAGTTGAAATAGTTGAATGCGGCCATCGGGGTGGCGCCGGCGATCAGCGTGCCGGCTTTCGTGGCATGGTTGAGGAGGGAACGAAGGTGGCCTTCCGTCGAGATCCGGCGGACTGGTTCGGGCCCGCCGCTGATTTGTTCATGGCGGCCGGATTGCGCTCCCAGATGATCCGCAAGCCTTCGAGGGTGAGGAATTCATCGATTATTTCTATGTGCCGAGAAGCCTTGCCGATCAGTGCCGCTTGTCCGCCGGTTGCCACGACTTTCGTCTTCGGACCGAGCACCTTTTTCATTCGATCCAGGATTCCGTCGACGAGATCGGTGTAGCCGTAGTAGAGGCCTGCTTGCATGGAAGCGGCGGTATTCGTCGCGATGATTTTTCCCGGGTCCTTGATCTCGACGCGGAAGAGTCGCGCCGCCCGGGCAAACAGCGCCTCCGCCGAAATCCCGATGCCGGGCGCCAGCACGCCGCCCAGATACTCTCCTTGCGCCGAGATGGCATCGAAATTGATGGCGGTGCCGAAATCCACGGCGATGCATGGCCCCCCATATTTCTCGTAAGCGGCAACGCTGTTTACGATACGGTCCGCACCCACTTCCTGCGGGTTCTCATACTGCACCGCCATGCCCGTTTTCACGCCGGGTTCGACGAAAAGCGCATGCAGGCCAAAATACTTTTCGGCCATTTCAGCGAGGCGTGTGTTCAGGGGTGGCACCACCGAGCTGATAATCACGCCATCAATCTCACGCGGCTCAAGCGCAGCGAGGGTGAAGAGATCCCGAGTCAGAATGCCGTATTCATCAGCGGTCTGGTCGCGTGCGGTCGTGAGCCGCCAGTGGGCGAGCAGCTCAGAGCCACGAAAGACTCCCAGCACTGTATTCGTGTTGCCGACATCCATGACTAGGAGCATCAGCGGGCCTCCCCAACATCGCCGGAGATGACGGATTCGACTCCGCGGCCGTCGTCGCGATCAACCCGCAGAATTCCGTTTGGCTCGAGCCCCACCGTCTTGCCGGTGAACGTCTCCGATGCGGTGCTGATTTTCACATGCTTCCCCTGGAAATAGCTCGAGACCTCGGCGAACCTCCGCAGAATCGGCGGCGAGCCCTCCGTAAGGAGCTGATTGTAGTAGCCGTCGAGATTGCGCAGCAACCGAATCAGTAACTCGAGCCGCGAATGGGTCCGTCCTGTCTCCATTTTAAGTGACGTGGCAATTCCATCGAGCTCGGCCGGCATCCGCGTCTGGTTGACGTTGATCCCGATGCCCACGACGGCATAGTGGATGCGGTCTGGCTCGGCGTGCATTTCCGTCAGGATGCCGCAAAACTTGCGGTCGCGCACCAGTAAATCATTGGGCCAGCGAATATCCGGGGCCACATCGAGCTCCTCAGCGACGGCATCGCGCGCCGCAAGACCGGCCGCCAGCGTCAGGAGCGGCGCCTGGATGGGTGAGATCGGCGGCCGCAACAGAATCGTGGCGTGGATGCCGGCCGACTTCTCCGAGAGCCATACGCGGCCGGCCCGGCCGCGCCCCGCAGTTTGTTCTTCGGCGAGGACAACGGCGCCGTGAGGTTCGCCCTCTTCGCCGAGCCGCATCGCCACCGTGTTCGTTGAATCCACTTTGAAGAAGTGATAGATGCGCCGGGCGAATGGCGTTTTCAAGAGATGCCTGCTCAAAAGCCGCGGGACTAGAATGTCGGGGATGCGTTCGAGGTGATAGCCGGTGCGGGGATGGCCTCTCACCTTGACACCCAGGCCGCGGAGTTTCTGAACCCAGCGCCAGACGGTGTAACGCGACACACCGATTTCCTTTCCGATTTTGGCGCCACTGATCACGATCGTCGAGTTATCCACGAGCAGCGTGAGCAGCGCGTCAATGCGCCGGTCCGTCGTACCACGAGGCTTGGTCAACTAGCGCCCTCCAAGGCGAGCCAGCTTACTTGAGGAAAGGGCATCTGGACAACCATGCGAATCGATTGCGAGGCGCATATCTACGACGCTGGCAAGCTATTCGAACTGCGCAAGGCGATCGAGGAGCTTCTGGTATTCCAATTGGCGCTCGGCGAGCGTTGCTTCGAGACCCTTGACAATTTCGGCGGGGGCGCGGTTGCGGAAGGCGCTGTCCGCGAGGCGGTCGCGCTTCGCGGCAAGATCTTTCTCGATCCGGTCCCTTTCCTTGCGGAGGCGCGCCACTTCCGCCTGCCTATCAATGGCGTCGGCATGCGAAATGCCCAAATCAAATTGCGCCGTCGAGCGAATCGCCCCGGCCCCACCCTGGAGGGATCCGGCCAAGATGTTCAGGGAGGAAAGCGCGGCCAGCCGCAGGATCATTTCGCGATTGTCGTCCGCGAGCTTACGAACGGCGGCATCCTGGCTAGCGAAGTCGGCGGCAACCTTGCGTTTCGCGTCTACTTTCAGCTCGGCGCGAATGTTGCGCGCTGCCGTGATCAACTCTCGCAGCAGGGTGACATCGGCTTCGGCGGCGCCATTCACCAGTTCCGCACGCGGTTGAGGAAACCTGTCGAGTGCAATGGATTTCGCGTCCGTGTTCTGGGGCAGCTTGTGCCACAGCTCTTCGGTGATGAAGGGCATGAACGGATGTAGCAGCCTCAATGCGGCGTCGAAGACCGCGAATATATTCCGCCAGGCAGCGACGGCGATCTCACGATCCGGCGATGCCAGCTCCGGCTTCAGCCACTCGATGTACCAATCGCAAAAGTCGCCCCAGAAGAAGTGATAAACCAGATGGGCGGCCTCATGGAATCGGTAATTCTCGAGGGCGTCATCAAGCTGCGCAGTTACGTCCGCGAGCCGGGAGAATATCCAGGAGTCGACGAGAGATAGTTGGCCGTGGCGCTTGTAAGGCGCTTGCGCTCGAATCTCCGGCGCTGCGAGTTGTTCGAGTTTAGTCCCGGTCGCTTCGATCTTGTCCAGATTGACGAAAAGAAAGCGAGCCGCGTTCCAGATCTTGTTGGCGAAGGCTCTGTAGCTGAGGATGCGTTCTTCGCTGAGCGCAATATCGGTGCCCGGTGCGGCCATCACTGCCAGAGCGAACCGCAGAGCGTCGGTCCCGTGCTTTTGAATGATGTCGAGAGGGTCAACCACGTTGCCGCGGGTCTTCGACATCTTCATGCCGTGAGGGTCGCGCACGATGGCATGAAGGTACAAGTTGCGGAAGGGAATTCGCTCCTCGAGCTTCGATCGCTCCATCAGATGGAGCGCCATCATGATCATCCGCGCGTCCCAGAAGAACAGGATATCGTAGCCGCTGATCAGAAGGCTGGTCGGGTAGTAGGTGCGGAGATCGGGTGTCTCGTCCGGCCATCCCAGAGTCGAAAAGGGCCACAGGCCCGAGCTAAACCAGGTATCCAGGACGTCCTTATCCTGGGTGATCTGGCCGTTGCCGCACTTCTCACATTTGGTCGGAACACTTGCGGCTTGCGCGTGGCCATCAACCATCGCTACTCGGGAATCGAGCGCCGGGGTCATGGCCCCACACTTGGCGCAATGCCAGATCGGAATACGATGGCCCCACCAGAGTTGCCGGGAAATGCACCAGTCGCGGATGTTCGCAAGCCAGTCGAGAAGGATCTTCTTCTGGTTGTCCGGGACCACCGGAATCACGCCATCGCGCACGACACGAATCGCCGGCTCGGCCAACGGCTTCATCTTGCAGAACCACTGCGTCGAGAGCCGCGGCTCGATTTCACTCTTGCACCGGTCACAGATGGCGACAGAGTGGGTGTAGGGCTCGGAATGGTCGAGCAAGCCGAGTGCTTGAAGATCAGCGACGATTTTCTCGCGCGCGACGTAACGGTCGAGGCCCTGGTATTTGCCGGCAATCGCGCTCATGTGGGCGTCGTCGGTCAAAACGTCGATTTCGGGCAGGTGGTGACGCTTTCCCACCTCGAAATCGTTCGGGTCGTGAGCGGGCGTAATTTTCAATGCTCCGGTGCCGAATTCGCGGTCGACGTAGGAATCGGCGATCACCGGAATCTCGCGATTCGTCAGCGGCAAAAGAACTTTCTTGCCGACGAAACGCTTGTACCGCTCGTCATCCGGGTGGACCGCCACGGCCGTGTCGCCGAGCATCGTTTCGGGGCGGGTGGTCGCGATGGTCAGATATTCGTTCGTACTCACGACCGGGTAGCGGATGTACCAGAGCTTCCCGACGCGTTCCTCATGCTTGGTCTCAAGATCGCTGATGGCTGTTTGGCACCGCGGGCACCAATTCACCATGTAGCGACCGCGGTAGATCAGCCCTTCCTTGTAAAGCCTGAGGAAGGCTTCCAGCACGGCGCGATAAAGGGCCGGCTCGAGGGTGAAGCGCTCGCGGGTCCAGTCGCAGGACGCTCCCAGTCGAATCATCTGTTCCTTGATCTTCCCGCCGCTTTCCGCCTTCCATTGCCAGACGCGGCGCTCGAACTCCTCGCGGCCAAGTTGCTGCCGGGTGAGGCCCTGTTTTGCGAGTTCCCGCTCGACGACGAACTGCGTGCCGATCCCGGCGTGGTCCATCCCCGGAAGCCAGAGTGTGCGATCACCGCGCATGCGATGCCATCGAACGAGGATGTCGATCTGCGTGTGCTCGAGCATGTGGCCAATGTGAATCGAGCCAGTGACATTCGGCGGGGGCAGCGCAATGGAAAAAATCTTGTCGCCCGGCTGAGCTTCGGCGTGGAAAAGCTTCTCATCGAACCAGGCGCGCGCCCAGCGTTCTTCGATTTCCTGTGGCTCGTAAGCCTTAGGGATTTCGCGTGGCATCTTCTTCGAAAAGGCCCTCTCGCGGTTTCTGCTCGGACGCTCTGAGCAGGCCCGCCGCTCGAGAGAAAGGGAGTCGTCTTTCCGCCCAAGCGCGAGGGCCACACTGACGGCTGTCCGACGCAGGGAATTAACCAATATACGGGGCGGTAGAGCTGAACGTCAATTCCTGTCCGGGAGGGGGTGCACCCCATAGAAGTGAGAACTGCGTGAGAATAAGGTGGTAAGAAAGGTTTCTTACGGCTATTATAGCCGTAAGGAGGAATCATGCCCGATTCTCGCGAAGTTCCGCAACGTATTCTTGAT
>JBARRP010000184.1:0-5349 GCA_049644285.1 Candidatus Acidiferrales bacterium
TTCCCCTGTCCCTTTGCCTGAGCAAGCAGCGGCGTTCCCTGAAATCCAATTTCGGTGGATCCGCTGCGGTGCTGATAGCTGATCGCGGTAACCGAATTGCCGACCACCCGTACCTGGTAGATCGGGGCGTTATTTTGACGTTGTTGGCCTGCGGCGGACTGCCCTTGCGTTCCAGCCGCATTCAAGGCCCCTGCAAATCCAATAGCCAGAATTAGGCGTACGAAAAACTTCATAATATCCCCCTGCTCCATCAAGCGCAGATCACGAATCTCCAAAGTAGCCTCGGTCTCACTAGTTCATCGTGTCGCGCAGATCAATGTTTGGCTTAGTTCCCCAAGGAATAATACAATATTCCCTATAGCGAGCCAAGATTCTGGTGCTGCTGGAATGCGAAGTAGCTGCCCCGAAATCGACCAAGTTGGACCTCGCCTCATCCTTTAGCTGTTTGATGTCCGCGCTGAATGCCTTACCCACATGTCTTTTTTGAAGTCCGTGTAAGTAGCCGCATGGTCGAGCCAACGCTAATATTCATTTACACGAAAAGTGAGGTGGCAATGACCACCAAAGTTTCGCTTCTCGTGTTTATCTTATTTGCCGTGGTGCTTATGTTCTTCATTTTTTTTCGGAGAGAACAGCACCGAATTGGAGTGGAGATCTCTGGCCCGGACGAACCCTCAATCATTGAAATCACCTTAACCGAGAACGTCAGTCGTCACGGTGCCCGCGTTGTCACCAAAAGGCACTGGTAGCTGAACGACAGCGTGACGTTAAATTGATCCGAGGGAACCAGCGCCTTGGTGCGCGAATCGCTTACTGTAAGCCCTTGAAGAGAGATGCGTTTGCCGTCGGTTTGCAATTCTCCTCAGCTGTTGGCAGTTGGATAGGACCCCATGGCTCCGATTAGTTAAGGGTGCCGAGGCCGAGGTGCTTTCGCCCCTCGCCGAAGCGCCTCGGCTATTTTCTATCCGCTGGCCAAAGTCCTGATCAGCAAGTGCCTGCGCTTCGCCTCGCCGGGCGCGGTCGGAATAGGACTGGAGACATATATAAGGATGTGGCGCCCGTCGACCTTACTCAAAACAGCCCGATTTTGCCGTTCCCTGAAATTCCCAAAGCCCTTTCTGCTCAATATGTTCGCTGAGTTCGTTTTGTAATTTTTCCTCTATCGTCTACATCAGCTCTTCAATCAACGCGAGAGCTCAGCCCATGGGCGACGCCGGCACGGCTTGGCTGAGCCGCATTCATTGCTATCGTAGTTTATGGGCGATACGATCCCGCTCCTCGAAGAGCGGCGCGCGCTTCCTGACTTTCCTCCTACCAGTCGAGAGTTTTTTACTCCGGTCCGCCCAAAGACTGATCCCTGTTCGGTAGCAGGTGTCAAATTGATCGAAGATTTTCACGATAGCAGGAATCTCTGTGCCATGCAGGTACCGATCCGGGATCGATTCGACACCCGACGCGAGCAGCAATCCCTCGATCGAGTGACCGCGGCGGAGTATGCGGCGGATGTCCGCGCAGTGGTTTATCACCACATCCCTTGGGTAGACGTCCCCGTTAGGGAATTCGTACCGATCTTGCTTTGATCGCCCACGAGGATCCTCGAGGAAATTGAGCTTCGCCTTCCAGGGAAGCTCGAGATCGAATGCTGCAAGAGCGAAATTCGACGTGCTTATGGTCAAGCGCAGACTAATGATGTAACCGGTCTGCCCGCTCCGCATATCGAACACGTTGCTCTCAAGCGGACCATCGCACTGCTGAATGATCAACCCGTTCTCAGGGATAGGATCCTTCCAGTCGTCCTCCGGAATTTCCAATGCGATGCCACTGTTTCGCAGTTGACGGGCATGGTTGATCCACCTTTTTGCGATCAGGTTTCATTTGCAGCAACCATGTACACCATATGCACCAAGTACACCCTAAGCTCGCGTCTCCGCCGCGGCGAGGTCGTGAGTGGGTCCGTCGGATCGACAAAGTTCGCACCGTTCGATACCGTCCGCGAATGGCAGCGCCCGGATTTGTCGAGCCAGTCCGTGGATGCGGCGACGCACCGACAGTGTCAGGACCACGGGGTATCCTTTTTTCCTACGCAGCTCTCTTTGCAGTCCGAGATCATCGAGCGCATGGCCCACACTGTGTGGTGTCACTTCGATCGGTTCACCCCGGCCCGCCAGAATGGTTTGCACCGTCTCAGCGACCTCGCCCACATAGACCTTGCCGCCCGAGCGCTCGTGCGAGTAAAACAGCAGCGCTTCGACGACGACCGCGTTGAAGTCTGTCGACTTGGCGGAAAGGTATTCCGTGTTTCTGGGTTGCAGAACCTTAAGTAGCTCCGCCTGAAGATCACCGTCGGGTGTACATGCGCCGAGGCAGCACGCCAGCTCGCGAACCAGATCGTCGAGCATCGGAGCATCGAATGGCGAGTGCTGGACTTTGGCGTGGTTCTCGCGCCGATACGCGAGCAGTCGCGGCTGAAAATCAGCCTCGATCTTTTCGACGATATCTTGTTCGAGCTTCACGACGGGCGATTGAGTTTGGAGGATGGGAATTCGAAGAACCGCCTGAGGTGGCAACCGAGCGCCGTCAAGTTCGCTCAGCGTTACAACTGCGCTGTGCAGCTCCACTAGCCGACCACTGAGCGGCACGTACTCGCCAGGTTTGCGTGCAGCGGAGAGCACTCTCTCCACATCTCGATCGAAATGGGCGTGCCGAATCAAGAGCGTCGGCTGCCACCCGGTCAGGAGAGAGCAGACGCCCGTAAATCGAGCGGCCGACAGTGTTAGTGCTCGTCGGCAGAGAGCACCCAACAACCGAAACAGTTGGTTCCCCGCGATTGTCTCTGATCCCAGAATGGACAGCGACGGAGCGCTCGCCGTCACATCGAGAAACCATGTCGAGAGGGCCGTCCAGCTCACCTCCGAGACAAACCGCTCCGGTAGCGCCGAAAATCGATTAACCTCTTGGGCGATTCCGTGAAGCAGCTCACGTGCAGAGCCGTACGGTGAGGTGCCCGTTGGAAGGGTCATGGCGTGCAGGAGCGTTGCGTCAATTGGCGCCGGCTCGTAAGGCTGGCCTTGGTAGTTGACTACCGGGCCCGTCGTTTCTGGCCGTCCTGCCATAGAATCAGATTCAGGCGCCGCGGATTACCTGGGTCTCGAAGGAGCTCGATCAGCGCGCCATCGGCGAAGGCCTCACCGGTCGTGGCAATGGAACGCTGTGGCTGTGCAGAAACAGCCTGGAGACTTCGTCTTGCTGGATGACCTGAGTGGCGGGCGTTCTTTTCGGTTACGGATTTGGCAGACGCGTGCTTGACACTCGATTTCCTGGAAGACACCGTGCTGCACCCCATTGGTTCTGTCGTGGACGACAGCAGATTGCAACCCATATCGTCATTCTGTGTTGGTCTTCTATCATCTGTTCCGTGTCCACTCCAGACCCACGCGGGTCCAGATTGCGATGTCACACATTCTCAAGGAAACGAACCACCCAACAAGAACAGCGTAACCGATCCATTACTTTTCGTCAACCCCCGGCAACCAGCTTCCGCGTATGCAGGGCGATGTTCACGCTTCGCCTCATCTGGAGCCGGCTTGATTCTCCTGCACATCGCGCGTAGCGCGGTGCGCTGTCGCTTCTTAGCGCGCAGACCGGCGGCGGAACAGCCTATCTACGCGTCCTTCATTTTGCTCGCGGTCGGGCAAGGAAGCGCTGGAGAAGTATTGCCCTATTTCTTGTAACTTTCAGACCCCGCTTTCAAGAACGCCTCACAAACCTGCGCCACGCTACGACCCTCAGTCGCAGCAACAGCTTCAAGGGTTTTCTTCAGATCCGACCGAACTCGGAATGAGAGCCAGGTGTCTTTCGCATGAGCATCCCATCGGAAGTCTCTACGCTTCCCCTGTCGGTTCCCTCGCCTTTTCAACAAAATGAGAAGATTTTGAACCGAAAGATCAGTGGGGCTTAGAACCACTTTCCTAGGAGCTGCCCAGGCCCGAAGGACTGCCAAAATCCGCTCTGCAGGCGGGACACAGTAAGCTCGGGCTCAAGAGTGGCCAAGTAGAACACACTCTTCCCCAGCCTCTCTCTACCTAGCCTCCGCCGACACTCGTCTCAACGCCAGAAGCAAGTGCTATCCTCTCGCTTTGGCACCCGTCAATCAGGGAGAATCCCGGCACGTCAAAGGATCTGGCTCAGCCGCTAGGCGAGTCTTTCTGAGGAGGCAACATGGCCACGCCGCTACAATCCCCGCTACATTCCGTTCGTTTTCCTGGCGAAAGCGATTCCTACCGCGCCGCGCGCAACGACTTGCTCCAAGCGGAGATGGCGTTGCGCAGAAACATTGAAGAGGTAGCGGCGCTACGGCGCAAGCTCCCTCTGGGAGGCGGAGTGCCCGAGGACTATGTTTTCGAGGAGGGCGCACCCGATCTCGATGATTCGTCAGCCGCGCGCAAGGTTCGGATGTCTGAGGTCTTCCAGCCCGGCAAGGATACCCTGGCGATTTACAGCTTCATGTACGGCCCTAACATGGCGTCGGCCTGTACCTCGTGCACTTCCATCCTTGACGGTCTCAACGGCACCGCGCCTCATGTCTCGCAACGCATTAATTTTGTCGTGGTCGCCAAATCCCCACTCGAACGCATTCGCGCCTTCGCCCGCGAGCGGGGCTGGTGCAACCTCCGCCTGCTCTCTTCCGCTTCCAATACCTACAACCGCGACTACTACGGCGAATCGCCCGAGGGGAACCAACGTCCTTCGCTGAATGTCTTCGTGCGTCGCAACGGCGCGATCCACCACTTCTACCATACCGAACTGCTCTTTGCGCCTGGCGAACCGGGACAGGACGGGCGTCACGTCGATCTGATCTGGCCGCTCTGGAACATCTTCGATTTCGCCCCCGAGGGCCGCGGCGAGAAGTGGTATCCGAAGCTCTCGTATCGCTGACCCGGCCGCCGACGCCCTCGCCCCTGACCCTTACCTCCGCATTTGCCAGCTTGAACTCTGCTCGGCTTCAGTCCAGAATCTGCCGATACGGACCCGCGCTGCGTGCGTTCAGCCTCTGGAGGAAGAGTTCTCACCGTGAACAAATCTGTTCGATTGAAGCAAATGTTTTGACCACCATCGCGGGATCCTTTCTGCTCTTTGTACATCCTCTTGTTTATACTCAAGACCAAACTCCCAGCTGTAAGAGAAACGTTAGGGTAATAATTTCCTAGAGCTAGTACCTCAAAAACGACCGCCGTCAAGACCGAGCCGGTAGGATAAGTCTCGGTCCGAGAAGCCTTTCCGGACAGCGACCACACGTTGGCAAGATGAATGCTTTCCCAAGGGTGCACGCGTCGGGTAAACGCAATCGGC
>JBARRP010000185.1:0-2000 GCA_049644285.1 Candidatus Acidiferrales bacterium
GTTTTACAAAGATTTGCGGAACCAGGGCGTAAGTCTTTTTCTTGCCCAGAATATCGTTCGGCTACAACTAGCGGGAAGGCCGCAGTCGGAGATTGACGAGGCAATCAGAAAAGCCCGCGAGGGGTAAGTCAGAAGAGTAGGCGCTGCTTACACCCACGTTTGATTCTAAGGGCCACAGGCCCAGATGTGGTGGATGTGCGTACGCTTTGAATTCGAAATCGCCTAAAGTCACTGACGATTTCATCGCAAAGTTTTCTCAGTGAGTGATAACGTCGTCGGGAACTGGCTCGGCATTGTTTCCCGCTCAGTAACTATCGTTCTCTCGGTGACGATCACCCTTAGAGTGCGTCCATAACGAGCAATCTGGTAGAGAAGGTAACCGATGAGGATGGCGCCGTGCTAGACTCTTGCTCACTTCGGACTGTCTTCCTTGTGAGGTGCACATGAGTGAAGCGGACGGGCCCACCAAGGATCTCATTCCCAGAAACCCTGAATCGCGAATCGACAGGCCCGTCGAGCCCAGTCGCGATGCGGACGCCACCCTCGATACCGCCGCATCGGGTACCCCTGCAGCAGACCGCGGCGCAACAGAACCCAAGTCAATTGGGCCCTACCGATTGGTTCAGAAACTCGGTGAAGGCGGCATGGGGCAGGTTTGGCTCGCGGAGCAGACCGCGCCGCTGCGGCGGCAGGTCGCGCTGAAACTCATTCGCGCGGGTATGTATGACGACGCGCTGCTGCAGCGCTTCCAGTCTGAGCGGCAGTCGCTGGCGATCATGGACCACCCATCGATCGCCAAGGTCTTCGACGCCGGCGCCACTCCCGATGGGCAGCCCTTCTTCGTCATGGAGTACGTGCAGGGGATCTCGATCACAACCTATTGCGATCAGAAGCGGCTCAAGATCCGCGAGCGATTGGAACTCTTCATCAAGGTTTGCGAAGGCGTGCAGCATGCGCACCAGAAGGCCATCATCCATCGCGACCTGAAGCCCGCCAATATCCTCGTGGTCGAAGTCGACAGCAAACCCACGCCGCGGATCATCGACTTCGGGCTTGCGAAAGCCACAACGCCAGAAGCCGCTGGTGAGAGCATGTTCACGCAAGGCGGTGGGTTCGTCGGCACTCCCGCTTACATGAGCCCGGAGCAGGCCGATCCGGGTGTGCAGGGTATCGACACGCGTACAGACGTCTATTCCCTCGGCGTGATTCTGTACGAACTGCTCACTGGCTCGCTGCCATTTGACACGAATAAATGGCAGAAGCAGCCATTGCACGAAGTGCTGCGGCAATTGCGCGAGGAAGATCCGCCGCGCCCGAGCACGAAGATCGGCACGGAGAAGGAATCGTCCAGTGCAATGGCAGAGATGCGCAGCACAGAACCGAAGCAGCTTGCGAGCTTGCTGCGAGGCGACCTTGACTGGATCACGATGAAGGCGCTGGAGAAGGACCGGGCACGGCGATACGGAACGCCGTCCGAGCTTGCCGCCGACCTTCTCCGCTATTTGAATCATGAGCCGATCGTTGCGCGCGCGGCAAGCGCAGGCTATCGGCTTCAGAAGTATGTGCGGCGGCATCGGGTAGGTGTGGCGGTTGTCGCGGTAATCGCCGGTCTGTTGATCGCATTTGCCGGGGTGCAGGGGGCACAGTTGCGACGGATTACGCGGGAACGCGACCGGGCGAACCGCATCACGGATTTCATGACCAGCATGTTCAAGGTGTCGGATCCCAGCGAAGCGCGAGGCAATAGCGTCACGGCGCGAGAAATTCTGGATAAGGCATCGAAAGACGCTGGCGCAGGGCTAGCGAAGGACCCGGAGCTTCAGGCGCAGATGATGAACGTCATGGGGCGTGTGTACACCAACCTAGGACTTTATCCCCATGCACAGTCGTTGGTGGAGCAGGCGGTTGACGTTAGACGGCACCTGCTCGGACCGGAGAACCCGGAGACACTGAAATCGGCGACTTTGTTGGGCACGATTCTCGAAAGCGAAGGCCACTTT
>JBARRP010000186.1:0-22134 GCA_049644285.1 Candidatus Acidiferrales bacterium
GTTTTACAAAGATTTGCGGAACCAGGGCGTAAGTCTTTTTCTTGCCCAGAATATCGTTCGGCTACAACTAGCGGGAAGGCCGCAGTCGGAGATTGACGAGGCAATCAGAAAAGCCCGCGAGGGGTAAATCAGAAAAGTAGGCGCTGCTTACACCCACGTTTGATTCTAAGGACCACAGGCTCAGGTGTGGCGTATGTGCGTACGCTTTGAATTCGAAATCGCTTAAAGTCACTGACAATTTCATCGCAAGTTTTAACTCTCAGCGGTTGCCACTACCACTTGTGCTGGTGTCGTAATCGTCGGTCCACTCTGAAAACGAGCGAGGCTGGCGCAAACGGCTTCGTCAACCTGGGCGAGCATCGCGGGGGGAATCGCTTCTAAGAGTGGATGGAATAACGTGCTGATCTCACGCTGGTACTGCCATAGCTGCTGCGGCGAACCAGCCCAGACCCGTGGAAGCGTCGGGTGGCGCTCTTCGGCATTGCAAAACCCGGCGCGATCAAGTGCCGTCTGGAGGGACCCTCGGGTTGCAAACCGAAACATCGCGCGAGCCGATTCCGGGAGGGTTGTCTTTGGAATGAGGCGCAAGATTGTGCCGAAGGTGCGATCGAAGAAGGGCTGTTGGAACGGGCCCCATGCCAAAAACGCGGCGCGGCCTCCCGGTTTGAGCACGCGCAACATTCCTTTCAATGCTGTATCAACGTCAGCGAAGAACATGATCCCGCATCGGCAGGTTACACGGTCGAAGCAGGAGCCCGAAAAGGGCAGCTGATGCACGTCGGCCTCGACGAATCTGAGTTTTGGTCCCAATCCCATTTCGTCCGCTCGGCGCTTCGCCAGAAGGAGGCTGCGGCGAGAGCTATCGAGCGCTACCACGCTCCCTTCAGTTACGCGCTGAGCTATGTACAGTGCGGGGTCGCCCGAGCCGGCGGCAACATCCAGCACGAAAGAGTTCCGGCGTAGATCGGCGGAATCGAGCAAGGCCTGGGTTAGGGCAGTGCCCCAGTGTGCAGCGGCCGAGCGCCAGCGATCAGCCGTGCGTACGTCTGCGGCTGTGGCCCAAGGATCAAAGTCCGGCATCCTAGAAGTTTAGCGCCAGATTGCACGCAGCGCATCGTACCTAGTGAGCGCGTTACTAACCCGAAGTAGGTAGGCACTGCATAGTTGCGGTACCTAGCACAGCAAAACGGGCAGGCGGTCAAAAACTCAAGGGCAAAACAAAATTTGTTGCCACAAAAGTGGTCGGATCGCCACAGGGAACCGCTTCCTTTTACCGGATTGCAGAGATTCACTTTCCTTCCCGGCAGGCCTTGGACGCATGCCTGAACTCTGACGATGCGAAGCAGACCGCTGCTCATGCAGTGTCCATCTCCACCGGAGGCCAGCCATTTTTTGATTGCGGAAGAGGAGATGTTCCATTTCGATCGCCACTGGACTACATCCGTGGGATCCTGAATTTCCGATTGGAGTGGAGATGAGGACCTTCAGTCCTGCAATGGCTTCCAATCAGCAGGCGGAAAATCAATGTGCCAGAAGTGTGGCACAGGCTTTGTAAACTCGATGGCAACCTCGTTCTTGCCCTCCTCACTCAAGTGGACCACTCGGCATTCCTGTTCTTCCGCACTGTTCCAGTTCTTGACAATAAGTTTTTCGCCGGGTTGCACGCTCATGGCTAGGGCAATTAGGGCGCCATGAGCATTCACCACTAGGCTGTGGGTGGCTTCTGACATCAAACCATCGCCGTCCGCCTGTCTACGCACTATTATCCGGGCGCGCACCACCACCCGCTGGCTGCGCCTCGTGTCGACCGAGCGTTTCGATTGAGTGTTTTGCGGGTCACGCATCAAACTGGAACAATAGCAACCATTTGCTCGCCGACGTGATCCGGTCTCGGACAGTTGCTTCGAATCTCTTAATTACTGAAGCAAAACCGTTCCGATCTTCGGGCAGAGTGTGCCGCATTCTTTCCCTCTAGGCTAGTGTGCGACAAAAATGTGAGTCGATTCGGGTCGTGGCGGATTCGGCGGGAACCCAGAACCCTTGACTCTCTCCGAGCTTGTGACAGCTAGCGAAGAAAAGGAGACTGCCAAAAAGCAACTCGCGCAACCAGATTGCAGGGCCGCACAGAACGAACAGAACAGGTAGATGCAAGGCGAGGGAGCCCCCCGCACACAGCTCAGCCCGGAGGCTCGTCAGGCAATTGGTGGGGCGTACGGAACTAACCAAGGGATTCGGTACGTCGATTTGGCACAGTTCAGCGGTGTGTCCTGGCGTATCAAAAGGTGTTTTAGGGAGGCTCTGTAACTCGCTGATTTTTCTCCGCGGGGGTGACATGCTCGGTTAGTCTGGTGGGAGCGTGTGCCAGCAGAAGGCTTGGGGCTTGGACCTTTGTCGTGGAAACTCACACTCGACTTGCGAGATCAACCCCGTTCTGTGAAGTTTTCCGCGTGGACCAATTTTCCTTATCTCTCCAGCGCTTTCCGCATAGACTTAGGGTCCGAACGCCATGCTGAACAGTAACGAAAGAAAGGCGGAGGCGACCTTGCGTGAAAGCTTGCGGAAACATTTGCGGAAAAATCTTCTTCGATGCGTTCTGAGTGCTGTTGCACTCGTAGTGCCGCTCGGGCGAGCGGACGCACAGCAGCCGCAGATGCCGCCCCCCTGGCCACCGCAACTTGTGGCGAAACTGGAAAAGCTGCGGGACGCGGCGCTTTCCAGCGATTACGCCTGGCGTCAGGTGGCCCATCTGACGGAGAACATCGGACCGCGCCTTTCCGGCTCTCTGCAAGCGGAGCAGGCGGTGAAGTACGTCGCCGACGAGTTGCGCCGACTAGGTCTCGAGGTGAAACTCGAGAAAGTAATGGTGCCTCACTGGGTGCGCGGCGAAGAGCGGGCCGACCTGACCGTATTTCCTGGTCAGGCGCCTGCCACGACGCAGAAAATCGTCTTAACCGCGCTGGGGAATAGCGCCGCTACTCCGCCCGACGGCATCACGGCAGAAGTTGTCGTAGTAAACAATTTTGATGAACTCGCTGCACTGGGACGCGAGAAAGTTGCCGGGCGGATTGTGCTCTTTAACAAAGCGTTTGATAAGCGCATGGCGGCGCAGGGCGAAGCGAACGAAGCGTACGACCGCGCGGTCGTGTACCGAGTGCGCGGCGCTCAGGCTGCAGAAGCGCTGGGAGCGGTGGCGTCCCTTGTTCGCTCGGTCGGCAATGCCGATTACCGTCTCCCGCACACCGGGGGCAGCACGGCCGCGGGGATTCCCGCAGCAGCAGTGACGGCCGAAGACGCGGACCTACTCGCCGACCTAAGGCGCCAGGGACGCGCGGTGATGCATTTGGTCCTCACCCCGCAGACGCTGCCTGACGCGGTGAGCTATAACGTGATTGCGGACCTCAAAGGGGGCGAGCACCCGGAGCAAGTCGTTATCGTTTCGGGGCATCTGGATTCCTGGGACCTGGGCACTGGCGCAATTGATGACGCTGCGGGTGTGGCGATGGCGATGGAGGCTGCGAACTTGTGCAAACAACTGGGGCTCCGGCCGAAGCGTACATTGCGCGTCATTGCCTGGATGGACGAGGAAAACGGATGGCGGGGTGCCCAGACCTATGCGGCAGACTACAAAGCCGATCTCGCGAATCACGCGGGAGCAATTGAAAGCGACGGGGGTGCTGACCATCCGCTAGGTTTCAATGGCACGCTCAAACCGGCCACGGTTGAAGCGCTCCGGCCCGTAACAAAGGTGCTGGAACCGATTGGTGCCGACCTCCTGCGGGACGGAGGAGACCCCGGCGCGGATATCGCGCCAATAGGAGAGTCTGGCGTGCCCGTCTTCGGGTTGATTCAGGACGCGCGAACCTACTTCAACTATCACCACACGGCCGCGGATACGCTGGATAAAATTCATCCAAGCGAGCTGGCGGAGAACGCCGCGGCGATGGTCGTGCTCGCCTACGCGCTGGCTGACATGCCGCAACCGCTCCCGCGCTAGGAGTCGAGATCAGTAAACTCCCTAATACGGCGGTTCATGCCCCTGAGTTCCAGGGTCCATAGCCACCCTTAAGCGGTTGCCCGGCAGAATTTCTCATGCGGGACAACGCATGCACGGCACACGCCGCGGCTTCCGAGTCAGGTATTTTCCCCACATGTCTCTCTATCGCTTGTTCTCAGGGCGAAGTTGACAAGGCGACTTTCTCCGTGTTAAAGACGTGTGGCACTTCAGCACAGTTGTGTTTTATTTAGAACACCGGCCGAGGTCATCAGTTGGTTAAATTTTTGATCGACGCAGCGAGCAAGGTTCCGACGCACGAGCAAATAAAAGAACAAGTGAAACTGGCTCTATTTTTTGGAGAGCTAAGGCCAGGTGATACGCTGCCGTCCATCCGTGAGTTGGCGGGGGAGCTCGGTATTGGGGCTGCAATTGTAAGGACGGCCTATTCCGAACTCGTGAAGGCAGGGGTGCTCGCCTCTAGTCGCAGTAAACGGAGCGTGGTAAATCCGAACTTGGATTATCAGCGGAATGGGGACCTTCAACGACAAACACGACGACTTGCTTCGTCAGTCCTGGAGCAAGTGCTCAAGCTGGGGATTCATCCCAATGCTTTCGCGAATTACTTCCAGCACTGGATTCGGCAAGCGGGAGGATTGAGCGATTTTGTCATCATGACAGAGTGTAACCGCTTCCAGGCAGATCAATATGCGAAGGAGGCCTCGGCTGCCTGGGGCATCTCGGTTTCCGGAAAGACATTTGACGAATTACGGAAGATGTCAAGTGCGCAGCTTCATGCGACGCAATACCTGCTGACGGTGACGTATCACTATGGCGAAGCACAGAAGATCGCGCGCAAGCACCACAAGAAAATCATCCCGATTGCAATTCAGTGGGATCCGACGATGGTGGAACATATCGGGCGGCAAAAGAAAGATAGCCGGATTGCCTTTGTTTTTCGGCGGCAGGATCTCGATAGCTACGGCCGACTCATCGTTCGTGAGATAGAGCAGAAGTTCCACGATCGCGAACTTCGGTTTGAATGTCTGGCGATGGAGACCCTCAAGTCGCTGACCCGCATCGTCCAGTCAAGTTCCCTGGTTTATTTCAGCAACCGTCTATGGGAGGAACTGCCAGAGAAAATCAAAAACGACCCAAAGGTTTCGCCCTTGCGGCTGATCACAGACCCGCTGTCTCTTGAGAAGGCGCGTACGGCAATCGGGCTTATCTCTTAGTGTCTTGTGTGTTCTGCGTGAGGAATGCTGATGTCATCACTCCGGAGGATCTTGAATAGGAAGCTCGCCTGAGCTCCTTTCTCTTTTCGCTGACTCATCCTTTCAGCTCGAAATTCGCAGATGAGGTCACCGCCGGCTGTTTGCTAGGAGTGAAGGGCGATTCAAGAACGGGGCCGGTCGGGAATCTAGGCATGATCGGTTTTTCCTGAACTTGCGAAATCCTGTTCGCATGGCGGCCCGTAAGGCCACACCAACTGAATCTAGGGTCGGAAGGACCGAACATGAGTTTCCGTGTCGCGATTGATGTCGGAGGAACGTTTACGGACCTCGTCGCTTACGACGAGTCTTCGCGCCGGCTTGTCATTGCCAAGGAATCGACGACTCCATCCGAATTCTCGGTGGGTGTCCTGAATGCGCTGACCAAGTCAGCCATCCCGCCACAAAGGGTCAACCGCTTTGCCAACGGCTCGACCATTGTCATTAATGCGCTTACCGAACGCAAGGGAGTGCGGACTGCTCTGTTCAGCACCCGAGGGTTTCGCGATGTGCTCGAAATCCAGCGCTCGAATCGGCCGGACATCTACAATTTCAACTACGCGAAGCCGAAACCGTTCCTACCGCGCGGACTCACCTTTGAGGTCCCAGAGCGAATGGATGCGCAGGGGAGGGTCGTAGAAGAGTTACGGCTGGAGGACTTGGCTGAGCAGATCCGACGATGCCAGGAGAAAAAAGTTGAGGCGATCGGAGTGTGCTTCTTCAATGCCTACTCCAACGGAAAGCACGAGCAGGAGTGTGCCGACTGGATCCGTAGCCATTGGCCCGACGTTTTCGTTTGTTGTTCCCACGAACTGACGCAGCAATATCGCGAATACGAGCGGGCCAGCACCACCGTGCTCAATGCCTACGTGCAGCCCGTCGTTGCCCGCTACCTTGATAATCTCGAGCGCGGATTGCGAGATCGGGGTGTCGAGGGCCCGCTCTACTCCATGGCCTCCAATGGCGGCGTCATGAGCTTCTCGCAGGCCAAGGAGGCTCCGATTCAAGTGGTGGAGTCCGGCCCTGTTGCCGGAGTGATCGGGGCACTGGTGGTCGGTAACCTGATCGACGAACCGAATCTCCTAACTTTGGATGTCGGTGGAACTACCGCCAAAACGACGCTCATCGACAAGGGACAGGTTCGCATTAATACGGACTATTTCATCGAGAAGAGCACAACGTTTGCCGGTTATCCGCTCAAGGTGCCCTCGCTGGACATTGTCGAAATCGGTGCGGGCGGTGGGAGCATTTTCAATGAGGACGAAAGCGGAGCGCTCCACGTGGGGCCACGGAGCGCGGGTGCAGTGCCCGGGCCCGCGAGCTATGGTCGCGGTGGAACCGAGCCGACTTTGACGGACGCGTTTCTGCTGACTGGGGTTCTGAACCCGAATTATTTCCTGGGCGGCGAGATTGCGCTCGACGTGTCGCGGGCGCTCGCGGCCTATGGCAGTGTTGCGCGGAAACTGGGTATGTCCGTGCAGAAACTTGCGCAAGGAACCGTACGGCTGGCCAACTCGCAGATCATCAATGCACTGAAACTGGTATCGGTCAAGCGCGGTTACGATCCCCGTGATTTCACGCTGGTGGCTTTCGGTGGCGGCGGTCCGCTCCACGCTGCCAGCGTCGCGCGCCAGCTTGGCATTCGGAAAGTGCTGATTCCGTTCCTTCCCGGAGTGTTCTCAGCCTGGGGAATGCTGCTCGCACACCTGCGCCGGGATTTCCTGCGCACCCAGTTGATGCCCGTGGATGGAGAATGCTTGAATCGTTTGCGAAGAATTTTTTCAGAGCTGGCGGAGAAAGCCCAAAGGCTATTTGCGGCGGAAGGATACGATCAGAAGCTTCGCCTCGAGATGTACGTGGACGCCCGTTATCAAGGTCAGGAACACAGCGTGAAAGTGCCGCTTGGCTCCGCTCCCTTGAACAGCAGCACGATCTCTATTCTGTGCCGCCGCTTTGGTGACTTGCACAGGCGCGCTTACGAGTTCACGCTTTCCGACCCGATCGAGATCGTGAACTGCCATCTGGTCGGATTTGCCAAGTTGCCCAAACCCACTCTGAAGCCGATGGCGAACGGGAAGCCCCACTTCCGTCCGAGGCCTAAGGGATTCCGCTCAATGTACTTGGAAGAGAAAAAGGGCATGGTGCCTGTATTCGAGCGCAGCGACCTGCTCCCGGGGACGCGGCTCACGGGCCCCATCATTATCGAAGAGGCGACATCCACGACGATCGTGAATCCGAGAGACCGGCTGCAGATCGACGACTATGGCAACATGCTCATTCAGATCGGGGCGTAAGTAAGAAAAGAATGAAGAAGTAGTGTTTCCCGAATTCGAGAGAGTCTCCGCAAACTCATGCAGCCGGATATTCCTTCCTTTTCCTTCATGCCATCCTTCCAATGGGACTCTCTCGACTCGCCGTTGGTTTTTTCCTTTGCTCGCGCAAGGCACGTGTGGCTTCGTGTTCGACTTCCAGTGTCTGGGGATTGATGACGACAGCGTAAATTTTGCGCGCCTGATCAATTGTCGATAGTTCGTCCATTACATCGGAGCGGACCGCGTCAGGGTCCCGATCGATTGGTGTGCCGTAACCCCCTCCACCACCAGTTGCGAGTCGAACCATGTCGCCCCGGAAGAGTTTTGCCGCAGCGATCTTGCCGTGCTTCTCAGGGGCTACTCCCGAGCGCATGATCCAAAACCGGTTGCAGGTTCCCACGTTTCCGCCCTGCAGTCCCCAAGGGGGGAATTTGGCCCGCCCGAAGGAAGCTGTAAAACTAGCCTGCTCGCAGAGCACTCGGTAGTCTTTCACGACTCCGTACCCGCCCCGATTTTTGCCGGCACCGGTTCCTGCCTCGATGTTCAACGAATATTGTTCCACGCGAATCGGATAGCGCGCCTCGATGACTTCATTCGACATGTTGAGTGTCTCACCGTCGCCGAGGCAGAACTGGCCGTTTTGGCCATCGTGTGTCGCTGTTGCGCCCCAGCCTCCCGGCTGTGGTTCCACAATGGCAAAGCGCTGCTTCCTTTCTTCGTCATAACCACCGAGGAGGGTTCCACAGACACTGAGAAAGTGCCCAGCGGGCAATTGCTCGGGAATATGTGGCGCAAGCGCTTTCATGATTAAGTCCCCGACGTAGGAATCCGTCTCCCAATATGTGGACACAGGCGACGGAGGCAACGCATGAAAAATGCTGCCTGGATCGGTCAGGAGCTGAAGCGCGCGAAAGTTGCCGTCATTCGCGGGCGCGTGCGGCGACGTAATGGCCTTGAATGTGGCTTTCGCCGTGCAAAGCGAGGCTGGGTAGGGAGCGTTGATCGAACCGGCAGTTTGTCGGCTCGATCCGCGAAGATCGACAACAAATTGGTGAGGCGAAATCGTGACCCTCACTTTCACAGGGATGGGCCGTTCATCGATGCCGTCATCGTCGATGAAATCTTCCGCTTCGAAGGTGCCGTGTGGCAAGCGCTTGAGTGCTTGCGCAGTTACGCGTTCACCTCCAGCAAGAATTCTCTGGATGGCTTGCTCCATCGCACCCAAACCGTACCGGGCGCACATCTCTTCCACGCGTCGCGCGGCCACACGGAGCGATGCCTCCTGCGCATACATGTCGCCGGTCGTCATTTCCGGGATGCGCACGTTATGACGAATCAGGTCGATGAGATCGTTCAAGGGATTTCCGCGGTCGTAAAGCTTGATGATCGGGAAAAATAGACCTTCTTGATAAATCTCTGTTGAGTCGGAGGTCCAGCTCCCGAAGTGCATACCCCCGACGTCGGACCAGTGGCCCTTGTTGACCGCGAATCCGACCAGGGTGCCGCGATATATGATCGGGCGAATCAGGGTGACATCGTTCAGGTGGGTGCCGTTGCTGTACGGGTCGTTCGTGATGAAAACGTCTCCCGCGTGAATGTTACCTTTATGCTTACTTATGGTTTGTTTCACCGCCAGATCGAGCGTACCCAGAAACCCTGGCACGCCCGCCGCCTGGGCAATCAGTTGGCCCTCATCGTCGGTGATGCCACAAGCATAGTCGAGTACTTCGTAGATGACCGGGCTCTTGCTGGTGCGTCCAAACGCATAGAACATTTCTTCGGCGGCTGAAATTAAGCCCTCTTGAATGATTTCGAGCGTGAAAACGTCAACGGATTTTTGAGCCATTCTTGTCTCCGGAACTAGATGAGACCGTCGCCGCAGTTCGCGAAGCGGAGTTTGTCGGGAGGATAAACAACGGTTGCGGACGCGGACTACTCCATGAGGACAGAGCAGTTGAATCGCGTCGCCGGTGCAAATTCGTCCTAGTCATGTTTCAGTGGAGCATCGCAAAAATCAGAGTGCCTCAACTTCGATGATGAGATTGCCGTAGCGATCGACCGTCACCTTGTCCCCCGGACCCACCACCGTTGTAGCCGTGGGTTCTTCCACGATGGCAGGCCCCACAAATTCATTTTGACTCAAGAGCTTTGCACGCTCATACACGGGCCAGGAAGTTGCATCTCTCAGTTCACGCCAATATACTTCACGCCACTGCTTAATGGCATGAGACGCGTCCTTCCCGCCGGCTGGGAGCACCTGCACTTCTGGTTTGTCCACTCGACCGAGGGCTTGCACGCGAAAATGCACGATTTGCACGGGCTCGTCGGTACGATATCCGTACGTGCACTCATGAAGCTGATGGAAGTATTTCTCGAGCTCCCGGCGCTTATCCTCCGTGAAACTCCCTGGCTGAAGTGGCACCGTCACCGAGTGACCTCCCTGGCCCGAGTAGCGCATATCCAGGCTACGATAAATCTTCCGATCAGCCGCTTCGATCCCATCCGCTTCAAGCGCCTCGGCACCGAGCGCTTCTAATTCTCCGAAGATCGACTCCGGTTGATCGGCCTTCGCCTCGCTGAGGTCCAACACGAGGGTCCGCGAATAATGGTGGACCAGATCCGACATAAGCATGCCCCAGGCAGAAAAATTTGCCGGAGCGACAGGCACCACCACCTTGCCTATGTCGCATCGTCGAGCGAGATTGCAGCCAAAAAATGGACCGGAGCCCCCGAAGGCCAGTAGCGCAAAGTCACGCGGGTCGAAACCTTTTTCGATGGTAATTTCCCTGATCGCGCCTGCCATTTTTGCCTCCGCGATCGCGAAGATGCCGCTTGCGGCTGGCGCGACGTCGATTTGCAACGGACGGGCAATCTTCTCCTCAATCGCCGAGCGAGCCGCGGCATAGTCCAGCTGCATTTCTCCACCGAGGAAGTAGGCCGGGTTCAGAAGGCCGAGGCAAAGTGCGGCGTCGGTGAGGGTGGGTCGCTGGCCGCCACGGCGGTAACAAATCGGGCCTGGATTTGCCCCAGCACTTTGCGGCCCCACCTCCAAAGCGCCGCCGGAATCGATGGATGCAATGCTCCCGCCACCGGCGCCAATGGAGCGGATATCGAGAATCGGAAGGAGGAGCTTATAACCCTCGATCACCGTCTCGGAGGTGACGCGAGGCTGTCCGTTCACGATAAGAGAGACATCGAAGCTCGTGCCGCCGCCGTCTGCCGTGATGAGATTCGGCAGCCCGGTCAGCGCGGAGATCTGGCTTGCGCCCAGAACCCCACCGGCCGGGCCCGACATGAGGGTAAATATGGGTGCCTCGCGGGCTTCCGTGTAACTCATCGCGCCACCGCTTGACCGGAGCAGGAGGAACCTCGCGGAGAATCCCTGTGCTCCGAGGCTTTGCTGCAAGCCGTCGAGATAGCTCTCCACAAGCGGCTGGATATAGCTGTTCATGACAGCTGACATCGTCCGCTCGTATTCGTAGTATTCGCGCAAGATGCGATGGGAGAGAGTCACATATGCTTTGGGCATTTCCTTCGAGAGGATCGCGCCGATCGCTTCCTCGTGGGCTGGGTTTGCGTAGGAATGAAGGAGGCAGACAGCGATGGCCTCGACTTTCTGTTGCCGTAAGACTTCGATTGCTTGAAGCACGTCGGCGTGATTGAGCGGGCGCAAAATATTGCCGCGCGCATCCATGCGCTCGTCCACTTCGAGACGCAATGGCCTGGGAACCAGCGCGGGCGGCCTGTGGTAGAGGATGTCGTACATCGCGGGTCGGTCCATGCGCGCGATTTCGAGGACGTCACGGAATCCTCGCGTGGTGATGAGCCCGGTTCGGGCACCTCTCTTTTGCAGCACCGCATTGATGCCTAGAGTGGTGCCGTGGACGAACAGGTTTACGTCCGGCAGCGCCAACCCATCCTTCTGAATGACATCCAGGACTCCCTTGCTGGCTTCGACAGCAGTCGAAACCTTGTTGGTTCGGATCTGACCGCTCTTCAGGTCCCAACTGATCAGATCGGTAAATGTTCCACCGACGTCGACCGCAAAACGGATATGACCATTGCCGTCTTTTCCCATGGTTCTGTGGTCCGTCCTGTGAAAGCTCGGTCCTGTTATCTCGACTCTGACAACCGCTTGGCACGCAATGCTTCGGTAGCGGCAAGGTCCACAATGAATTCTCCGGTTTGCTCTTTCAGGACAACACCGTAATCGCGTTCCGCGCTGGCGCGACTCACATAGCCCGCAATCACGTCGGCGAGCACCCGCTGGGGATCGCGCTCGAAAGCATCGCCCCAACCCGCGCCGCCGCCGCTGAGTATCAAAATGCTGTCCCCGGGCTCGAGTTCCGCCTTGTGTTTGCCGCGCCTTAGTTCTCTCGGGGTTCCCGGATAATAGATAGCCGCATTCAACAGGCCGGGCTTTCCCCCGTCGATGCCGGTGATCTTCGAGGCCTCGGTGCGCTCCGCGATTGTGATGGCGGTAGTGGGAGCCAGAGTGCGATACTCCTTGATCGCACCGACGCCGCCACGAAACTTGCCCGGCCCGCCAGAGTCCGGGCGGAGTTCATAGCGCTCGATCAGCACCGGGACACGCCACTCTTCCACCTCATTCGGGATATTGCAGCATCCCGACTCGCAGTGGTGCAGCAGCGCACCTTCGCCGTCGCAATCGCGGGTTGCGCCCATGCCGACCGCTTCCACGCCGCCACCGTAATCGCCCCGTCCCGTCTCGTAGTCGAAGTAAATCATCAGGAAATCACAGCAGTCGCCCCCGGAATGCGCCGGGACCCGATCGGGAATCGCTTTCGCCAGCGCGACAGGGATCAAATCGAACAATCGCTGTTCGGGCCATGCGTAAAGAAAGCATGCCGCCGGTGGTTGAGGATGAAAAATGGAGCCGGAAGGCGCGATGACTTTCAGCGGACGAAAATGGCCTTCGTTCACGGGCAGAAGCGGTGTTGTAATCGCCTTCAAGGCATAGCGGCAAGCGGAGACCGTTCCGGGAAGCGGTGAATTGATGGGCCCTCGCTGCTGAGGGGCTGAGTCGGAGAGATCGACGATAAAATCGCCCCCACGAATCGTCACCCGAACCGATATTTTCACTGGATCGCTGTCCACACCGTTGTTATCCATCCAGTCGACGATTTCCCAGGTGCCGTCCGGAATCGCTTCCACCGCTGCGCGGGCGATCCTCTCGCCATGGGAAATCATCTCCTGGATGGCGCCTCGAAAGGTCTCCTTTCCATGGCGCTGCACGAGCGCGGTCACGCGGCGGGCGCCCGCGCGCAGTGCCGAGGCGCCCGCTAGAAAGTTTGTCGCCGTCGTGTTGGGTATCCGGGAATTCGCCTTGATCAAGCGCAGAATTTGTTCCTGAACCTCGCCCTTACGGAATAAAAACAAGGCGGGCATCATCAACCCTTCTTGGAACATGTCGGTCGAGGTTGTTGGATACGGGTCGATGGCGCCCAGGTCACCCATATGTGCTTTTAAAGACGTGTAGGCAACAATCTCGTCCCCGCAGAAGACCGGCGCAACCAAGGCCGCATCGATGGGCTGACTTCCGGTATCGAATGGCAGCGTCGTGGTGATAACGTCGTCCGGAGCTAGATTTTTCAGGCCGACCTGGTCGATGCACGACCGGACACAGTAATTGAGCGTGCCGGAAAAAAGGGGAATTCCCGGCACGTCGGCGATGAGGTTCAGATCAGCGTCATAGATCGAGATGCCGAAATCGTTGAGCTCGTAAAGCACCGCAAGGGTCGTCGTTCGTTTGAACAGCCGCTTCATTTCTTCCGCCGCGGAGACTAATTCGTATCGGATCACCTCGGTCGTGATCGCATCCGTGGATCGCCGCTTTTCGGAATTCATGACCGCCCTCTCTTGTCACGTCCCAGTTCTCAAACTCGCTTGGGAATCCACAATCAAACTTTGCGCTGGCGACGGGTCCGAATGCCTACGGAAGACTTCGTCGCTTTTTCGGGTCCGAGGTCGGCTCCCAGCCAATGGCCGAACGCGTGTGCTTCTTCTAACACAAGTGTGCCAGCAGTCAAACAAATTTCCCTTGACAACCAGTAGCGAAAGGCTTAAACACTCCGGCTATATTTTCATCTAGTCGCACATGGACTTTCCCGCGGGGGAAGGGGAAGACATGCAGTCATCTTCAAGAGTCTCTTCCACGGATGATCCGGCGATGGGGAGTTGGGGAGTGTCCGATGCCTGGGTTGAAGCCGGACCGCACTCGGCGCGGGATGCACTTGGTCCGATTCGAGGAGGGTTGCCGTGAACACACGTAAGCATCCTCATGGGAATTTCGGGATGTGGTCGATCGTCGGGGGAATTCGCTGGCTGTGCCAAGTGATTCTGCTGTGTTCCCTGACGGGACTTCCGGCAAGGGCTCAAACGTTTACGAGCGTTAGCGGCGTGGTTTTTGACCCGACGGGTGCGGCAGTCCCAGGCGCTCAAGTCAGCCTGTCCAACGAAGGAACGGGTGCGGCACGCGCGACGGTCACCGGCCCGGACGGAACCTACGGATTTGCGCAAGTTTCCGCCGGCCAATACACGCTGACAGTCGAGGCAAAAGGCTTTAAGAAGTCTATTCGCGAACATGTCGGCCTATTAGTTGCCACGCCAACCCGAGTGGACATGAATTTGCAGATTGGAGAAATGGGGCAGTCAGTAACGGTGGAAGCCGGAGTGGAGACTCTGAACACCCAGGACGCAACCATCGGGGCGCCCTTCAAAGAACAAGAAATCAAGCAGTTGCCTTTTGCAGCCCGCAACCCCGTAAACTTGCTGACACTGGAACCTGGCGTCGTTTTCACTGGTTCCTCCGACACAGATACACTCTCGATGGGTTCCACACAACAGCTCGATCCCCGCGAAGGTGTGGTCAATGGGGTGCGTGGAAACCAAAGCAATATATCTCTCGATGGGATTGAAGCGAACGATTACCAGAACCAATCGGCATTCACCAGCGCTGTGCCGGTGACCTTGGACTCGGTCCAGGAGTTTCGGGTGATTACGACAAATGCCACGGCTTCAAGCGGAGCCGCTGGTGGGGCTCAGGTGGAGATGGTGACCAAGTCGGGAACTAACCAATTCCACGGCAATCTCCGATGGTTTAATCGAGATACCTTTTTTGCCGCGAACTCATTTTTCAACAAAGCGAGCGGTGTGGATAGGCCGAAACTTATTCGAAACATCTTTGGGGGATCAGTCGGTGGGCCTGTATTCAAGAACCGGATATTCTTTTTCGTCGATTATGAGAGAAGGCTGGATCGCAGCGCGACGCCGGCAGCGCGAATCATTCCTTCGGAAACCCTGAAGCAAGGAGTCATGTATTACGAATTGGATACGACGGCCAATTTTGACCCGGCTGCTCCAGGAGTCATCCCGTGCCCGAATGGTTCCGGTAAGCCTTGCCGTAAGTTCACGCCTTCTCAAATTGCAGCTCTTGACCCTGGTTGCAGCACTGCCGGCTCGGCCGGTTGTGGTGTTAACCCAGCAATGCTCAAGATGATGACGAGTTCATATCCCGTGGGGAATGATCCTTCCCTGGGATTCGATGCCGGGCTAAACAGCACCGGCTTTCGCTTTAACGCTCCCGTCAATACGACCAACAATATCTACACGGCCCGAATGGACTTTAAGTTGACACGCGACGGCAAGCACAGCATGTTTTGGCGCGGTAACTTGGCTGGCATAAAAACGGATATAACTCCCGCTGAATTTCCCGGGCTGCCACCAAACAACCAGTTTCTAAATAACAGTAGGAGCATGGTTGTAAGTTATACCGGCTTGTGGAGACCGAACCTTGTCAACACTGCCGCGTGGGGCTTTGTACGCCAGGGTATCCAGCAGAGCGGGGGCGTGGGACCGAGTCTGACTTCGCAGAACTTCTCAGACCCGCTAGGCTTTTCTCGTGGTTTCGGCCGACGAGTCCCGACGCATGAAATCCGAGACGACATGACTTGGACTCATGGGACACATACTATCCAGGCAGGGGTTGACGTTCAATTCCCCCGCAACCACTTCGTTACATTTCAAAACTCTTTCCCGACATTCTTCCTCGGGGACTTCGGCTTTTGTGCCAACGATTGCCGCGACCCTCTGAACGCCTTGAATTCCAGTGGACAGCGGAGTGTCACACCTGCAAATCTTACGGCCTTTCTGACAAGTTTCATGGAGCTAACTGGATCGTTCACCATTGCCCAGGCCAGCTTTTTTGCTGACCCCAAAACTGGGCAACTGACGCCGCCCCAGGGACAACCACTGAACCGACACTATGCGGAAAATGATATCGAGGGGTACGTCCAGGACAGTTGGCGCTTGAGGTCCAACTTTACCTTGAATTTTGGATTGCGTTACAGCTACTTTGGCGTTCCTTGGGAACAAAACGGACTGCAGACCATCCCGACGATTAACCTCGACCAGTGGTGGAACCAGCGTGTGGCCGGTATGAATCAAGGGATTCCCGCTGACGCGTCTCCACTCGTTGGGTTTGTTCTGGGCGGCAAGGCCAATGGTCGTTCGTCCTGGTACAGTCCCAGCACCCGCAACTTTGCTCCCCGATTCTCATTGGCTTACTCTCCCGCATTTCAGTCCGGTATTGGCGAGAAATTCTTCGGCGGGCCGGGGAATAGTTCAATCCGCTTAGGGTTCGGGATGTATTACGATCGCGTAGGTGGGGCGATTGCCACCGATCAGGCCATTAACGGGGGAGATCCTGGTTTGATAAGTAGTCAGCTCACTCCTATTTTCTTATTCGGCCTGGCCACAGCTCCTAGGTTTTCAGGGACGTGCACCGTCACTAGTGGCTGCACGGGTTTCCCAAGCTTGTCAACCTTCTTTCCCAATGCTCCCAGTCGAGTGACTTTCCCATTTGTTCCGGATACGTTCATAGATAATTTCAACTTCGCTGTCAATCCGAAGCTGCGGACTCCGTATTCTTACGCCATGGATCTCAGCATCGAACGTAACCTCGGGAAAGGTGTAACGATCGGAGGGGCGTACGTAGGCAACTTAGGGAGGAGACTCCTGTTGAAGAAGGACTACGGCCAGTACCTCGGAAATTTCAAAGATCCGAAGTCCGGGCATACGCTGTGGGCAGATTATAACAAGCTCGTGGACCAAATTGGTTCGAATCCATTCAGTCCAGCGACACCTATTGCGCAGGTAAAACCGGTGCCCTGGATAGAAAACCTGATGCCCAACATGCCTGCTTACGCGGCGGCATTAAAGAGCAACCCGAGCCTCGCCAGCATGACTCCCACGCAGGCTTTCTATGCCATCGTGACAGGTTTTGGCGCGGACTGGAGCGATGCCTTGCTAGCAATGGATAGCCCCCCGCCTGGCATTGGAAGCCCCTGGGCCACAAGTGTTGATCCCCAGCGAGACGGGCGAGTACTTTTTGGGCCGCAGTTTGACAGTGTCCCGGCCTGGTCCGCAGAAGGGCTGTCCAGCTATCACAGCCTTCAGATATCGATTCGAAAAAAATCTGGTCCTGTTCTCTTTGACGCAAATTACGTGTTCGGCAAGTCGATCGATAACGGTTCGGCTGCCGAGAATGCAGATCTATTTCTCATGGAAGGGCAAGTGAATGGACAAATTCCCAACGCATTTAACGTCAATGCAGCCCGAGCAGTCTCGGACTTCGACCTCAGACACAACTTCAATGCTGACTGGGTGGTTGACATGCCCTTTGGGCGAGGAAGGCGCTTTGGCTCACAGGCCTCCGGTTTGCTAAACGGGTTCATAAGCAACTGGCAGTTGACGGGGACCTGGCGGTGGCACTCTGGCTTTCCTTTGTCTCCGCGCAACGGATTTAACTATGCGACCAACGACTTTCAGCCAGGGCCGGCGACCATCGTCAGCGCTCTGAGTTCATCCGTAACAAAGAAGGATCCCAATGGGTTTCCCAACTTGTTCAGTGATCCCGCGCAGGCTTTGACGCACTTGGCCTACACGCGCCCTGGATTTCCAGGCAGCCGCAACATGATTCGGGGGCCGGCATATTTCAATACGGATCTGGGACTGGGCAAATCATTCACGATGCCTTGGAGCGAAAAACAAAAGCTCCAGTTCAGAATCGAGGCGTTCAACGCATTCAACAACGTCAACTTTGATAGTACGGCTGGTCAGTTCTCGACCACGTTTCCGGGCGCCCAAAACCCCATTGATGCGTTCGATATCACGGCGGCAAACAACTTTGGCCGGCTTTTCAGAACAGCTGGACCCCTGGGGGGTGCAAGGGAAGTCCAGGTCGGGATTCGATACGATTTTTAATGACCAATTGATCCTTCCTTGGGTAAATCGTCCGGTTCATTGCAAAGGATGCGCGCAATCACCGCAGGATCTGTAAGAAGATCGGCTGCCGGAAAGCGTTTTCGATGAGAGGGAATTATGAAACGCCGGGAATTCATGCAGTTGGCAATCGCCAATGCTGCCTGGTTTGGCATCAGCTGTAATCTGGGCGAGGCTTTCGCTAGCGGGCCCTTTTTGACTCCGGTGACAGTCCGCGCTGAGTTGGGTAACTATTTTCCGCCGCTGGAGCTCGTGCGCCACGTCCGGCAGAGTGAAGGCACAAAGGCACTGTTCCTCATGGTGGCCCAGCCGAGAGGGCCGTACTCGCAAGGCCACAATCACCATGAGCAAGCAATCGATGTGGCATTCCGGTTATCGGAAGTCAGCCGCAACGAGAACGAAGGAAACCTGTCGCGCGAAGTTCGTGAATTGTTGGAACACCAGATCGAAAGCTTTCTGGAGAAAGAGTTCCATTACCGCTCTGTCAGGACCACTCTGAGTTCCAGCCCGTCTTTCTGGTACCCATACCTCAGGAGGGCCTCGGGAAACGTCGTGTTTTGTCGATTGGTCGTGTCGAGGGCCCCTCTGGAAGAGTCAGTCTGATCGTTCGATTTCGACGGAGCCTTGCGACGGAATTCGGTGCCATCTGGAACAAGATCTTTGAGCCTCGAAGCCGTTTGCAATAAGAAGAGCGAGACCGCGTGAGCTGTAGAAACTCGAAGGAGGCACGAAGGTGCGCAAGCTAACGAAGCAAAATCTTGAGGACATCATCGTTGGTTGCTCTTTCCTGGGAACGGGAGGCGGGGGCAGTTTCCCAGCCGGCATGAAACGGATCTACGATGATCTTGCGGCCGGGTTGACTTTCAACCTGTTGTCCCCTGACGAAATGAAGGACGACGACTACGCTGCAGCTACCTACGGGGTCGGCAGCACTGCCCCAGTCACTCCCGAGGAACAAAAGAAGTACGCAAGCCTTCCACGCGTCAAAGAGGAACCGACCGCGATCTCCTTTCGCCTGCTGCAAAACTACTTAGGAAAGAAATTTGTGGCAACCATTGCCGGAGAGATTGGACCGGGCAATACGGCTCTCGCTTTGTCGGCCGCCGCGCACATGGATCTTCCTCAACTTGACGCGGACACGGTAGGGCGTGCAGCACCGGAAATCGATCAAAACACGATACTCGCGGCCGGCATTCAGATTGTTCCTGCCGCCGGGGCCACTCAGTTCGGGGACGAGATGCTGCTCACGAAGATCGCGCGGACATCGAGAGAAGAAGATTTCTTTCGAGCTGCTTCTACTGTAAGCATGGGCATCGGTGTGACGGATTCGGCGATCCCTGGCAAAGCCGCGAAACGCCCTGGCGTTGTCGTACAGGGATCGATCAGCCACGCGGAAGAGGTCGGTAAGGCTTATCGAAAAGCCATCGAGAACCACCAAGAGCCGATCCAAGCCGTATTGAACGCGGGCAAGGGATATAAGCTCTTCGATGGGAAGATTACCGACTTCCATTGGAAAGATAAAGGCGGCTACCTGGTCGGCGAGGTGGAGATTGCTGGCACGGGCGTGTCCCAGGGGAGCAAATATCGGATTGCCTATATGAATGAAAACCTCATCTCTTGGCGCGATGAAAAGGTTTCGGTCACTTGCCCCGATCTGATCACGATGGTCGTAACGGAAACGGGCAAGGCAATCGCGAATCCCCAGTTCGAGAAAGGACAAAATACCACGGTCATCGGCTTCCCAGCTCCGGCTCCTTGGCGCACTCCCGCAGGACTAAACCTGTTCGGCCCTGCACATTTTGGCTACGACACGCCTTATGTCCCCATAGAGGATCGGTTCCGGGCAGGGGGATAATGACCTGGTGCCTAGTTCTTCTCGTGCGGCCACCGATCTGGCGAGGCAGAGAGCCGCAAATCCGGTGCAGATTGTTTTCACTTGCTCCGCTCCCGATCCGAGACCGTACACTCAAGAATTTGACGGATTGTGAATTCGTCAGCGGCAAATTTCGATTCAAAAATTCTCTGGTAAATTTGAAATTGACAGGCAAGCTGCACGCACAAAATCCAGGAAATCACCATTCATCAAAGGGTTAGAACAACACACGCCCCATCCTCCGTACCCAGCACATCCTTGGACCATGCCCACATGCTTCTGGACCGCGCGCGATTTCCAATCCTGATAGCAGCTCCTATCTCCAGCCGAAGCGCGGCCAAAGTTAAATAAGATGAAGCTCGAAGAACACGGCATCGACGCGATCCCCAAGGTAGAAAGGACCAAACGCTGGTGGGACCTCTTCATCATCCAGGCGGGGATCGCATTCAGTTTCCCGACTCTCGCCATCGGTAGCTTGCTCGTGCCTGGATTGAGCTGGTCCCAGACAGTCTGGGCCAATGTGATTGGAAACGTTATTTTGGCAACCATCGTCGCCCTGGTGGGCTGCTATGGAGTCGACTATGGCATCTCCGCGGCGGTTGCCAGCAGATTTACCCTCGGCCATCCCACCGGAACTCGGATCTGTTCAGCCCTTCTTCTGATGTCGCTCGTGGGGTGGTATGCAGTAATCAATGAGCTCGCGGGTCTCGCGGTCGACGGAATTGTCAAGAATGCCACCGGCTTCTCCTCCCCAACCACCTTTATTATCCTAATTGGTTCTTTGAACGCGATCCCTGCAGTGATGGGGTTCGAGAACATAAAAATCCTGAATAGGCTGGCTGTCCCCGCGCTGATATTTCTGGCAGTTTGGATTCTTGAAGTCATATTCTCAAAGCATAGCTACCGTCACTTGACAGCGTATCAATCCGCCGGGCAACTGAGTTTCAATACGGGACTCGATTGGATTGTAGGCGGTTTCATTGTCGGCGCCTTCATCGCACCGGACTATTCGAGGTACATTCGGAGCCGAGGCGATAATTTGTCTGGCAGCTTGTTAGGAGTTTTTCCGCCGGCGGTTTTTCTGGGGATTACCGGCGCCCTTTCCCGGCTAGCGACGGGTGATCAGAATCCCGTGACGTCGGTCCAAACCCTGGGGCTGGGCGTCCCGGGTTTGCTACTGACCGTTTTTTCCACAGTCCCGTCGAGTGAAGCAAGTCTCTATTCGGCGGGCTTGGCGTTAACCAACGTGCTGCCGCGGTATGCCCGATGGAAAAACACATTAGTCATCACAGCGCTGGGAACGGCTTTAGCGGCCTTCGGCATTACCCAACACTTAGGCGACTTTCTTAGCTACCTCTCCTACGTGTTTTCCCCACTCGTGGGAGTTTCTCTATGCGACTACTTTTTGGTCCGCCACGGCCGCCTCAACCTGCAACAAGCTTACGGGGAGAGCGGCGGGGAAGTGGGCTCACGGGTCCAAGGTGTGAACCTACCGGCTCTCTTGGCAATTGCGGTTGGAATTGTTGCAGGTGTGGGCGTGGCATCGCGATTTCCCGCCTCCATCACTAGTTTGTTTGTCGGCGCCATCGCGTATTTCCTGATTATGAGGTGCACCCCGTTCGGACGAAAAGCGAGCTGAGCCCCACAAATTGTGAGGGGATGGGGAACAATTCCCGGCGGTTCTGGCTGGCTCGGTAATTGCATTGATCGAAGCACGGCGGGAACGGAGGGGAGAGCCGTACCAAAACAAGGTTTGATACGCCTTCTTTTCGGAGGGTGCGTGCGCGCTTTTTCTACCACTTATGGGCGCCGAATTCCGAACCTTTTGATACGCCGCTCGCTACGGTGGTGGGGGATTCTCCGGAGGTGGCGGCGGTGGCGGCGGCTGGTGAACGAATCAGCATCGTTCCCGTGGTCGCGATTCTGACTAGCGGCGCTGCCATCGCGACACTCTGTGGTCGCTCACATCATCCGGACCTGCGAGAGGCGCCTCGGACGCCTCGACGTTCGTAAAAAGGGAGGTCCCAAATACCTCCAGCGCTTACTCTCCCGCCAGAAGAAGGACGCCTCCGAGTAGCTCGGACTCGGCGGGAACCCGGACTCAATGGTGAAGGGATGGTGCGGTTCGGAGAATACCGAATTTCTCTCTGGCCCTTATCGGAAACGCCATGGCGCTGCTTCGCTCGGACGAAGTAAGCTGGATTGGCAGAGCTGCGAAAGCGCTACAGAGAACGACGAACCTCTGTTCGATACCGGGGGGAATCGTAGTTCTCATGGTCATTGCAGTCACTCTCAGGTTTGAGCCTCTCCGACCCCGGTCCCCAACGTTGCGATTCGTTGACGCTTTCATTGTCCGGCGCCAGACTAGAGGCTGTTACGCGGCTA
>JBARRP010000187.1:0-49655 GCA_049644285.1 Candidatus Acidiferrales bacterium
GTTTGACTTTATCTATTCCAGTTTCACGTTGCAGCACATGGCACCCAGGTACGCAAAGGGTTACCTGCGTGAGTTTATGCGCGTTCTGGCCCCTGGTGGGGTGTTGGTTTTTAATTTGCCAAGTGAACCAGCAGGGCATCGAAGCCTCAGGGATTGGATCATCGGTCCAGTAGTCAACCTCTATTGCAACTTGTCGGCAGAAGGCCCGGTGATGGAGATGCACGGCGTGAAGCGAAAAGAGGTTGAGCGATTGCTGGAGGAGAATACTGGTCGCGTGCTGGACACCATGTTAAGGCGGACCGCTGGGCTGGATTGGATTAGCTATCGGTATGCAGTGGTTAAGGCGGCTTAGTGTACTGTCCCGGAAATTCGATGAATAATTCTCCTCCGCTAAGCGTCTTCGGTGGAGCCAGTTACTTCCGCGGCTGCGCCGTAGAAATTTCCGCTAACATGCGCCGCACGCCAGGAGAAAGCTCGGTGCCCTCCACGTCCAGTTCCCCATCGGCAGGGCAGTGTCCCTTAGCGGTTCGATTTCGAGCCTGGGCAGCCAATACGTGATTGGCCTCAATGCGGTGAATTGTCAGACGGGCGATTCCCTAGCGCAAGAGCAGACGACAGCCAACGGCAAAGAGCAGGTTCTCAAGGCGCTTGATGAAGCGGCAACGAAACTCCGCGGGAAAGTTGGCGAATCGTTGAGCACGATTCAGAAATTCGACACGCCTCTCGCAGCTGCCACTACACCTTCGCTCGAAGCTTTGAAGGCCTTCTCATTAGCGGCAAAGACTGCGTCTGAAAAAGGGGACGCCGCCGCAATTCCGTTTAACAAGCGCGCCATCGAACTTGACCCCAATTTTGCCTCAGCCTACGCTGGCCTGGGAATTTCGTACTCCAATCTCGGAGAAGCTGGCCTCGCCAGCGAGTACATCCAAAGAGCCTATGAGCTGCGCGACCGGGCGAGCGAGAGGGAGAAGTTGAGCATCTCGGCGGCCTATTACATGTTGGTGACCGGGGAGTTGGACAAAACCATCCAGACCTATGAACTATGGGCTGAGGACTACCCACGCGACGAGGTTCCTCATTTTGACTTGGGGTTTAACTATGCAGCTGTGGGACAGAACGAAAAAGCAGAGGCAGAAACCATCAAAGCTGTTCGTCTTAATCCAAACGATGGCAGCTATTACGCCAACCTTGTCAGCTGTTATGTTGCTCTGAACCATCTGGACGAAGCCAGGAGCGCCTATCAACAAGGGACGGCTCGAATCTCGGATATTCCGCAGTTGCACATGGGTCGGTATGCCGTTTCCTTTCTTGAGGGCGATACGGCGGAGATGCAGCGCCAGGTGGCTTGGGCCGCGGGAAAACCGGGGGCCGAAGACTCCCTCCTTGCATTCGCCTCGTTCACGGAGGAGTACTACGGTCACCTCGGGAAGGGGCAGGAATTGTTGCGGCGTGCAATGGAATCCGCCCGACGTAGTGACGAAAAAGAAGCCGCGGCGCTGTATGAGACAGGTGATGCCCAGGGCCAGGCTGATTTTGGCAATTCCAAGCGAGCGACGCAAGAAGTTGGTTCTGCGTTGGCGCTGGCCCCCACACGTGACGTTCAAGTCCAGGCGGCTCTGGCCTCTGCGCGTGCGGGGGACTCCGCCCGAGCGCAGGCTATGACTGATGACCTAGCTAATTTCGGGCGCAAAAAAGAGCCCGAAGTGGCCGATTGGCGCAGATGACCACGTGATTTTCTGGCTGAAACGTCACTTTTCTCTTGACATCCTCGGGAACGATGCCTAACATGTTATCATGAGTAAGCACATGACTTTGCAACAAGTTCGACACCGACTGCTCAAGGCCGCCCACATCATGGTCCAAGGTGGGCTCTCGGAAACCACCCGCCGCTGCGGCAACCCGGGCTGCATCTGCCAGCGAGATCCGTCGCAACGTCATGGTCCTCATCTCTACCTCACCTATCAGAGCGAAGGGAAGAACCGCGCGTTGTATGTGCCGACCGAGCACGCCGAGGAGGCGCACCGAGCGCACGCGGCCTGGAAAGAATTTTGGGACCTGGGGTGCGCCATTGCCGCACACAACCGTGAGCAATTGCGGGAGAGGATGCAGGGCCAAAAGCCAGAGGTCAGGCGGAGGAGGGCGGATGGTTGAATTGCGCCACCACCAACGGAGGGTGTGGGAGGGATGGTTTCCGGAAGAGGCGGAAGAGTGGTGGGAACAGTGGATGAAGCAGGCCGATCAAGTCTTGGACGACGAGGCATTACTGGAGACGGTCCACCAAGCCCAGGGGCGGCGGCGACCGAACAGCCGTCTGCGCGGGCGCAAACAAACGCCGGCCGAGGTGACGCTGCGGCTGGCCGTGCTGAAGCATATGCGGAACTGGAGCTTTGAGCAGACCGAGCGGGAAGTGCGGGCCAATGTGGTCTATCGGCAGTTCACGCGGATCGGCGCAGAAAAGGTTCCCGATGCCAAGACGATCGCGCGGCTGGTGCAAACGCTAGGTGCAGAGGTGCTGAAGCAGATTCACCAGCGATTGGTCGAGGTCGCCCGAGAGAAGAAGGTGGTGCGGGGCCGCAAGCTACGCGTGGACACCACCGCGGTCGAAACCAATATTCATTATCCGACTGACAGCAGTTTGCTGGGTGATAGTGCGCGAGTGCTGACGCGCACGATGAAGAAGATTACCGAGGTGACGGGGAAGGCAGGCACGCGGCTACGCGATCGGATGCGCACCATCCGGCTTCGGGTGATGGAGATCGCACGGACCAGCCGCAGCCAGGGGCCGCAGTTGGAGAGAAAGATGAAGCAAGGCTACCGCAAGCTGCTGACCGCCACGCGCAAGGTGGTCAACCAAGCCAAGCGCTTCCAGGAGGAGATCGTCCGCGGGGTGAAGCACGTGAGGGATGGCCAGCAGAAAGTGAAGCTGCGCGTGCTGCGGGAAGATCTGGAGAAGATGCTGCCGCGGGTGAAACAAGTGATCCGGCAGACCAAAGCGCGGGTGCTGGGCGGTGATGTGCATGTGCCGGGGAAACTGGTGAGCGTGTTTGAGCCCAGCACGGAAGTCATCCGCAGGGGGAAAGCGAGCAAGCCGAACGAGTTCGGCAAGATGGTGAAGATCCAGGAAGCGGAGAATCAGATCGTCACCGACTACGAGGTATTTGAGAAACGACCGAGCGATTCGGACCTACTGGTGCCGGCCGTCGAGAAGCACCAGGTGCAATTCGGGCGAGTTCCGAGACTGGTGGCGGGCGACGCGGCGTTTTACTCGGCGAGCAACGAGCGGGAACTGGAAGAGATGGGTGTGAAGCAAATCTCGGTTCCCAACCGCTCGACGAAGAGCGCGGAACGCCGACGGCATCAAAAGAAGCGCTCCTTCCGGAAGGGGCAGAAGTGGAGGACCGGGTCAGAGGGTCGCATCAGTGTGCTCAAACGTCGTCATGGGCTGAATCGCTGTCGGTATCGTGGGGATGTGGGCATGCAACGTTGGGTAGGTTTGGCCGTGATTGCGGACAACCTGATCAATATCGGTCGGTTCCTGGCCGCCAACAACACCGGATAGAAGTCGAGATGCGAGCTACGGCCGAGCAAAGGCAAGAAGGAGGAAAAAGCAAGAACAGGACAGAGGTCGCGTGCTCGATTCCGGATCTTGCTCATTCGTAACAATCATTTTTGCACCGGAAATTAGCTAGACATCAGCCTAGGAAGTGCATCTGTGTGCGTACTAAGAAGCGTCATCGTTTCCATCAGGCAGAATCCACTCCATCAGGCAGAATCCACCCCAGGGTCATTCCGAGCGAAGCGAGGAATCTGCTTTTGACGTTAGGGCCCATCCGGCGACCGTCCGCGAAGAAAACAGCGAGGGGATGCCGCGTGATTGCTCGCTGAGAGCTGAGTGCTGAAAGCTGATCGATGAGAGCTGACTGCTTCTCATTCGCCGGACCACTTTGGCTCGCGCTTCTCGAGGAACGCAGACAGGCCCTCGCGGAAATCGGCGGTGCGACGAATATTAGCGCTTTCCTCGATCGCGATTTGAAGGTCGCGCTCGATCTCCTTCTCATTCCAGCGCAGCAGCAGGCGCTTGGTGCGGGAAAGACTCGTCGGGCTGAAAGCAATGAGGGAATGCGCCAAGTGTCGCGCCGTTTCGAGAAGTCTATCGGGCGCGACGATTTGCGTGACCAGCCCCATCGCTCGCGCCTCTTCCGCCTCGAACAAACGTCCGGTCAGAAGCAATTCCCGCGTCCGCTTCTCGCCAATCTGCCGCAGCAAAAACACGGAGACTACCGCCGGGAGGAATCCGATGTGCACTTCCGTGTAACCGAATTTCGCGTCCGGCACGGCGAGGGTGAAATCCGCGAGCGTTGCCAGTCCCGACCCGCCTGCGATCGCGGCGCCGTTCACAGCGGCGATCAGCGGTTTGGGAAAGCTATAAACGCGATGGAACATCTTGGCCATGCGCCGCGAATCTTCGAGATTTTGTGCATGTGACTGCGAAGCGATCGCGCGCAGCGATTCCAGGTCCATCCCTGCGCAAAATGCCTTTCCCGCGCCGGTGAGGATGGCGACGCGAGCCTTGCTCGCTTCGACTTCGCCGAGAGCCGCTGGAATTTCGTCGATCATCTCGTTCGAGATGGCATTCCGCATGTCGGGACGATTGAGAGTGATCGCTGCGATGCCGTCTTCAAATTTGAGTTCGAGTGTGGTGTAGGCCATCTCAGTGTCGATGCTTCTGGCATCCTTGACCGAGCTTTCGAAGACGCCCAGGCGATGCCCGCCGGTGTTGTAGCCCGCCTCATCAGACTTGTGGTGAGGCGTCGTCGAAGCAGGCGGGACTTTCGACTCAAGGCCCGATCGGTTGATTGGGTTTCTGTTCCTGGGATTCGGCGTATTTCTCCCGAAGCTCGCCGGTAATCGCGCAGGCCACGGCAAGCGACTTGGTGTCGATCCCCGTAGCGACAGCGCGCGCGGCAAGCGTCGTCAGCACTGTTTCCGTCGGGATGTTGCCCACCAGGTCATCGCCGGCAAACGGGCAGCCGCCCAATCCCGTGAGCGCGCCATCGAACCGGCGGCATCCCGCCTCAAAGGCAGCCAGGACCTTCTCGGCAGCGCGGTCGGGCCGGCTGTGCAAATGCACGCCCAGCTCGATTCCGGAGGCCGCGTCTCTGACGGCGCGGTAAAGACTCGCAACATCCTCCGGCGAAGCGGTGCCGACCGTATCCGCGAGAGATACAGTTTCGACGCCGACGTCCTTCAACCAAGCGAGTGTATCTTCGACGATTTCAGGCCCCCACGGCTCATCGTAAGGATTGCCGAACGCCATGGAGATGTAAACGACAAGATCGCGCCCGGCAGATTTCGTTTCCATGCGGATTCTCTCAACCAGCGCCCGCGATTCTGCCCGCGACATGTTGGCGTTGGCGCGCCGGAAATAAGCCGAGATTGAGTAAGGATAGCCAATCGTAGTGACGCCGGGTGTTGAAAGGGCGCGCGTGTGCCCTTGCTCATTCACGATGATTCCGATGATTTCCGGTGGTTCGCCCGCCGCGTGCTGGAGATGGCTCAGGCCGAGCATGACCTTTTCGCTGTCAGCCATTTGCGGCACGTGCTTCGGCGAGACAAAGCTGACCGCGTCGATGTGCCGGAATCCGAGTGTGAGCAGCCGGCCCAGGTATTCGATTTTCTCTTCCGTGGGGATGACGTGCGGGAGCCCTTGCCAAGCGTCGCGCGGGCATTCGATGATTTTCACTTGCTCCATGGTTTCTGATTTGCCGTTCTCTGCGCCTCTGCGGTTCGGTCCTTGACTGTCCGTTCAGGTTTGAAGTACGCCGGTCTTGAATTCGCGGACCTCAGAGTTGAGCGCGGCGGCATCCAGCGCCCAGATCAGCGCCTCTCGCGTATGCGCTGGATCGATGATAGCATCGACCCACAAGCGCGCGGCCGCGTAGCGCGGATCGGTCTGGTGTTCATACGTCAAGCGCACGGATTCATAGAGCTCTTTCTTTTCGCCTTCCGTCAGCTTCTTGCCTTCGCGCTCGAGCTGCTTCAACTTGATTTCGACCAGCGTGCCGGCCGCGGCGTCGCCGCCCATCACCGCGTACCGCGCAGTCGGCCAAGCAAAGATGAAGCGCGGGTCGTAAGCTTTGCCGCACATGGCGTAGTGCCCGGCGCCGAAGCTGCCGCCGCAAATGACCGCAATTTTCGGGACGACGCTGTTTGCGACGGCATTCACCATTTTCGCTCCGGCGCGGATGATGCCGCTCCACTCCGCCTCCTTGCCGACCATGAAACCATTCACGTCGTGGAGAAAAATCAGGGGCACCAGATTCTGATTGCAGTCGAGGATAAACCGCGCCGCCTTGTCGGCGGACTCGGTGTAAATCACGCCGCCGAATTCGATGCGTTTTTCGCCGCTGCCCGGGGCCGAGATTTGTACGTGCTTTTTCTGGTTTGCGACAATGCCGACCGCCCACCCTCCAATTCGCGCATACCCGCACAACACCGTCTGGCCGTACTCGGCGCGATATTCTTCGAAACCGCTGCTGTCGACAATGCGCGCGATGATTTCGCGCATCTCGTATTGTTTGCCCGGGTCGGAGGAAAAGATTCCGTAAATCTCTTCGGCGGGATGCTCGGGCGGCGCGGAGGGCTTGTGATCAAACGGCGCTCGGGGAGGGTGTCCGACTTTGTCCAACAATGCCCGAATGCGCTTGAGGCACGACTCATCGTCCGGCTCCCGAAAATCGATGGTGCCACTGATCTGCGCGTGCATCTTCGCCCCGCCCAGCTCTTCGGCGGACGTCTTCTGGCCAATGGCGGCCTGAACCAGCGCCGGTCCCGCGAGAAAAAGGCCGCTGCCTTCGGTCATTAGAATGTGATCGCACATCACCGGCAGGTAAGCGCCGCCGGCGACGCACATTCCCATGATGGCGGTGATCTGCGGTATGCCCATGGCGCTCATCACCGCATTGTTGCGAAAGACGCGCCCGAAGTCGTCGGTATCGGGGAAAACATCCTCCTGGAGCGGCAAGAAAACCCCGGCGGAATCGACCAGATAGATGGTGGGTATGTGGTTCTCGATGGCGATATTCTGCGCGCGAATCACCTTCTTCGCGGTCATCGGAAAGAAAGCGCCGGCTTTTACCGTGGCATCGTTGGCTATGATCATCACTTCACGGCCGGCGACGTGAGCGAGTCCGGTCACGGTTCCGGCAGCAGGCGCCCCGCCCCATTCTTCGTACATTTCATACGCGGCGTAGAGGCCGAGTTCGAAGAAGCCGGTCTTAGGATCGATCAACTTGGCGATGCGCTCGCGCGCGGTCAGCCGTCCCTTCTTGTGCTGCGATTCGATAGCCTTCGCGCCGCCGCCCTGACGGATTTCCTCTTCTTCATTCTTGATTTTGGTGAGCAGGTCAATAAGGTGACGTGTGTTGTGGTCGTAATCGGGAGACTTCGTATTGAGGCTGGATTTCAGCAAAGAGCCGGACACCCGTGGACCTCGTAATGAATGACGACGATCGGCGCACAGGCGGATCTCGTCGCCGTGAGCCAAGTGAGACAGTATACGGGTTCATGGCGGTTTGCGCGAGCGTGTATGAAAAGACGAGACAAATTACGGAGAACGTAAAGGGCGCCGGCCCGCTCTGACGCAAAGGGAGTGCCGAATCAGAAATGACGGTGAAAATCAGGGGCGCGGGTGCGTTTGCCGCGGTCCAAACGAGCGGAAACTGCGGACGGAGAGCACAGCCAGCCGCTGCGCTACTCCTGGGCAACCCGCCCGCGGACGAACTTCACGATGTCCTGTGTGGATGTGCCGGGAAGAAAGACCTCAGCAATGCCGGCCTTCTTGAGACCAGGGATATCGGCTTCGGGAATGATGCCGCCGATGATTACGGTGACGTCGTTCATTCCTTTTTCGTGAAGGAGTTCCATCAAACGCGGGCAAAGGGTGTTGTGCGCGCCGGAAAGGATCGAGAGCCCGATCACTTGAACGTCTTCCTGAACCGCAGCCGAGGCAATCATCTCAGGAGTCTGGCGGAGCCCGGTGTAGATCACTTCCATGCCCGCATCGCGAAGCGCGCGGGCAATGATCTTGGCGCCGCGGTCGTGCCCGTCGAGCCCAGGCTTCGCAATCAGCACCCGTATTTTCTTCTCCGCCATGATTCTCTTTCTCTGTGTCCTGTGCGCCCTCTGCGCCTCTGCGGTTAAGTCTGTTCTTGGTTGTTGTAGTTCAGTACGAGCCTCTTGATTCCATCCTTCAGAATTGCCGTGTGAAAATTTATCAGCAGGCCGATCTTGCAGCCGGAAAGCCGCAAATAAGTTAGCACGATTGCATCATGAACGGGAGCGAGAGCCTCGACGGCTTTCAATTCGACAATGACGCGATTGCCGACAAGAAGATCCGCTCGATAACCGCAGTCGAGTTTCAGATCCTTGTAGACGAGTGGGAGCGCTTTTTCTCGCTCAAACGGTATGCCACGTCGTTTGAGTTCTCGCGCCATGCATTCCGCATATGCTGATTCGAGTAGGCCAGGGCCGAGGCATTTGTGCACCTCAATGGCAGCCCCGATGATTTCGTGAGTGAGTTGCCGGTCTGTCAAGGAATCCACCGCAGAGGCGCAGAGTACGCGGAGAAAACGGAGTCATCAAGTGGGGAAACTACGGAGTCGATGTCTAGGTGACGGCGACTTCTTCGTAGACGCCGAAGACAGCGCGCATTGCATCGCAGATTTCGCCGAGGGTTGCGTAGGCTTTGACCGCTTCGTAAATGTAGGGCATCAGGTTCTCGCTGCCTTCCGAGGCCTTGCTTAAAGCATCAAGGCGGCGCCCAACTTCATCATTGGAACGCTCGCCGCGCAACTTTTTCAGCCCAGCCGCCTGGCGGTCCGCCACCGTCTCGTCGATTTGCAAGATATCGATCGGCTTTTCCTTCGCCATGAAGTCATTTACGCCCACGATGATCTTTTCCTTGCGGTCCACCGCGACCTGATAGCGATACGAAGCTTCGGCGATTTCGCGTTGCGGGTAAGCGCGCTCGATGGCTGCCACCATCCCGCCCAGCGCGTCGATCCTCTCGATGTAATCCCACGCGCCGCGCTCGACTTCGTTCGTGAGCGCTTCGACAAAGTACGACCCGCCCAGCGGATCGACCGTATTCGTCACACCGCTTTCGTAGGCGATGATCTGTTGCGTGCGCAACGCCAGCGTGGCCGCAAATTCCGTCGGCAGCGCCCAGGCCTCATCGAGCGAATTTGTGTGCAGCGACTGCGTCCCGCCGAGCACCGCCGCAAGCGCCTGGAGCGCCGTGCGGACAACGTTGTTGTACGGTTGCTGAGCCGTCAGCGAACATCCCGCCGTTTGGGTGTGGAAACGCAACGCCCACGAGCGCGGGCTTTTCGCGCCAAAGCGCTCCGTGATCGTCTTGTGCCAAATGCGCCGCGCCGCGCGATACTTCGCGAGCTCCTCGAAGAAATCGCTGTGGGCGTTGAAAAAGAACGAAAGCCGCGGCGCGAACTCATCCACCTGCAGGCCGCGGCGCAGGCCCCATTCGACATACTCGATGCCGTCGCGCAGCGTGAAAGCGAGCTCCTGAATCGCAGTCGAGCCTGCTTCGCGAATGTGGTATCCGCTGATCGAGATCGGATTGAACCTTGGCGTGTGGCGCGCGCCGAATTCGAACGTGTCGATCACCAGGCGCATCGACGGCTCGGGCGGATAGATGTATTCCTTCTGGGCGATGTATTCCTTCAGAATGTCGTTTTGCAGCGTGCCGGAGACTTTCTTCCAATCGGCGCCCTGCTTTTCCGCTACCGCCAGGTACATGGCCCAGATCACCGCCGCTGGCGAGTTGATCGTCATCGAAGTGGTGACATCGGCCAGGGGGATTTGGTCGAAGAGCGCTTCCATATCGGCCAGCGAGCTGATCGCGACTCCGCATTTGCCGACTTCGCCCTCGGAGAGCGGATGGTCGGAGTCATAACCCATCAACGTGGGCAAATCGAACGCGACGGACAGCCCGGTTTGTCCCTGAGAGAGCAGATAGCGAAATCGCTTGTTGGTATCTTCGGCGCTGCCGAAACCGGCGAATTGACGCATGGTCCACAGCCGTCCGCGGTACATCGTGGCGTGAATCCCTCGGGTGTACGGCGGCTCCCCGGGATAGCCGAGATCGCTTTCGGGATTCCAGCCCTCGAGATCGGCGGGCGTGTAAAGACGCCGAATCGGATAACTCGAGACGGTCGTGAATTCGGGCGCGCGCTCGGGCGACTTTTCCAGAGTGGGCCGCAGGACCTCAGTTTCCCACTTGCGTTCGCCCGGCCCAGGATTGCGGCCGTCGGTAGCCGCTGAGGTCTCGGTCGTTGTGGGAGTTTTCGATTTCTCAGTCATGTAGCCGGGCTCCCCGTAGCGCCGTGTTGAGATGACGTGCGGCGCCTTACAAACTAATTCTAGGTCAAGGAGAGTCGCGCGACAAGAGAAGGGAAGCCAGCAGTGGTTCAAGAGGCCATCAGGCCATCTCATAGATGGTTTCCGTCAGGGCACGGCTTCAGCCGTGCCGAAAGCTTCGAAATTCAGGGGTTTTAACGCCTGAGGTCGGCAGGGCCCTCGGTCGAAGCATTTGCGAGATAGGTTCTAGTGACACAGATACTCTTGAGTCCGTGTGAGGTCCGATTTTTGTCAGGGCACGATCTTTACAGTTCGCGGGGGAAATGCTTTCTCCGTGATCAGGACTCTCCCTGTCATCCCGAGCGGAGCGAGGGATCTGCTTTTCGCAATATATTCAAGGAAAAACCAGATTCCTTGTCGTTCGCCGTGGCGGACACCGACACGTTACGCGCAAGCGAGGGCTGGATGAAAAAGCTCAGTTACCGCCGCTGCGATTCGTCGGTTCCGGCAGATCAGGCATCCCCGGAATAAGCGGTGAACGGTAGATGTGCCCGCCACGTGCGTCGGCCACCGTGATGTGATTCACGTCCAGCAAACGGCCCCGGGCCTTGTCGTAAGCCACCTGAGCTTCCTGCAAGTCCGCCTGGGCGCGCAGCTCGTTGCCCTGGGCGAGGGTGAGATCGCGCTGGTCCTGAATCACGATGAAGGTTGTGGAGGCGCCGAGCTGATACTTTTTTCGTTCCGCATCGAGCGTCTCCTGCGCAAGGATTCGCGCTCGCACCGCGGCTTCCACGCGAGCGCGATCTTGTTGCAGGGCAATCTCCGCGTTGCGCACATCGACGATGATGGTGTTTTGGAGCTGGCGATACTGTGTCTGTAGTTGGCGTTCGTCGAGCAGCGCGCGCGCGTTATCCGCCTGCGCCGAGCGGTTGCGAATGGGAAGCGTGAGGTTTATGCCCGCGCCATAGGTCGGGAAATCATTCTTGATCATCGAATCCAACGCCTCAGAAAGGCCGGTCCTCCGTATGGTGCTTCCCGAAAAAGCGGTAGGAACACCCACGAAAACCGGCGGTGCGACAATGTTCCCGTTCGCGTCCACAATTGGTTGCGCAGGATCGGCAACAAACGAGGTGGCGCTGCCCTGAGCAATTCGATTGCCCGCCAGGCCGGTCGCGCTGTATTGTCCGAAAAGAGTCAGAGTTGGCAACAAAGCGTTTTTAGTCGTCTTCACTTCGATTCCGGCATTCTTCAGGTTCAGTTCCGCTTGCAAGATTTCCGGGCGGTGCTCCCAAGCTTCTTTAACTGCGTCTTCGAGCGGTAATAACTGTTCTTGTTCAATGGCTGTGATCGGTGTGGTGGGCACGATCTCAACGCCCACCAGCGACGCGTCCAGTGGATTCTTGGTGATGGCATTCATCAAATTGGTTTGCTGCTGGAGTTGGGCGGTTTGCGCCACGATCTGGTTTTGACGGTCCGTGGCGAGTTGGGATTCCGCGCGCACGATTTCGATCGGAGCGAGCGTGCCGATTTCTACCTGCTTCTTGTTGTCTTCATACAGCCGCTGGGATGTTGCGACGGCGGCTTCCTGCACTTTCACGTTCTGGCGCGCGAAAACGAGCTCCCAATAAAAGTTCTCCACCTGCTGAAGGCTGGTGATGACCTGAAGCGCAAACTGCAGGTCCGCGACCTTCAACGTATTCTTTGCTTCGAGGATGAACCGCGTGTTCGGCAGCAAGCCGAAGCCGTTCAGAAGCTGCTGCTGCACATTGAAAGCCAGGGTGGATTGCACCGCTGGGTTAAACAACTGCTGTGGTGAGTTTGAGGAGCTGCGCACATTATCGAATGCGAGCGAAACAGCCGTTCCGGTGTGAAATCCTTGTTGATACGCGAAGTTCGCCGTGGTCGTATAGTTGGTCAGTCCGAACACCGTCGCTGTCGTTCCGACTCCCGAAGTGAACGGATTATTCACTGGAAAAGCCGAGCGGTTCCAGGAAATGGTCGAGCTAAACAGCGGGTCAAATCCGAATGTCGGGGTCGATCCCAGAACAACGTTCGCCGCGGCTCCCAGACCGCGAGCCACGCCGCCCGCTTTTGCCCGTAACAAGTCCGTCTGAGCAATCCACGGAGTAAAACGTTGGATGCGGATGTCCAGGTTGTTTTCCAGCGCCAGGGAGATCGCATCTTCGAGGCTGAGTGGCAGTTTTCCGTTCTGGATGAGCTGCGTGACCCGCGGCGAATTTGTCAGCACGGGAAGCTCGATGTTGATCGGAGTGTAAGGTGAAATGAAGTTCGGAAACCACGCCTTCCCGCTGGAATAGTTCGGGCCCATCTGCGTCTTGAGATCGCGGGCCTGAATCTCCGCTTGGCTCAACGGCGCTGTCGCAGGAGCCGGGTTCTGAGGTTCGCCAGAGGGCTGGCTCGGCGTCTGACCTTTGGGGCCGGTTTGAGTCTGGCTCTGCGACTGATCTTGGGTCTGGCCCGGAGCTCCACTCTGCGATTGGCCCTGCGACTGGCCATACACGGGCGCGACAACAAGCATTCCGGCGACAAAAAGGGCCATCGCCGATCGAGATAGACTTCCTGTCATTCGTCTTCTCCCTCGGAACGGATGTGCACAACTCTTCCGATCATTAAGTTGTAAAACGCGTGCGAACCCCAATATGTTTCATCCCAAATTGTTTAGACGCAGCACGCTAGCAACCATGCTTATCTCCCTGATAGGAGACAATAAAGCGAATGATCCGATTTTCAGGGTGTTCAGAAACGGACACCGGCGGTTCGCATCCGAACAGGCGGACACGCGAGTCTAACAAAGCACCCGTGTCATTGACAACGCGGCACGGCGTCGTTAGGCTACCCCGGTTGCTGGGGTCTGGCTGAGTCGCGCCGGCCCCGGGGTCGCTGCTGATGAGACGCGAAGATCTGCTCAAGCTCCTGCACGAAGTTGGAGCGATTCGGGAGGGTCACTTCGAACTTTCCAGCGGCCGGCACAGCGGCACTTACATTCAGTGCGCTCTCGTTTTGCAATATCCCCAACATGCCGAGCACCTGGGTCGCGCCCTGGCCGCCGAGTTTCACGATCTCACCGTGGATTGTGTTGCCTCGCCGGCGCTCGGCGGAGTCCTGATTGGTTACGAGGTCGCACGAGCCCTCGGAGTGCGATCCCTTTTTGCGGAGCGCGACCGCTCCGGACAAATGGTCCTGCGCCGCGGCTTCGAAGTCAGGCCGGGCGAGCGAGTTCTCGTCATTGAAGATGTCTGGACGACGGGAGGCTCCACACGAGAGACAATCGGCGTCGTCGAACAATCGGGCGGCCTGGTGGTCGCCGCTGGCGCCTTGATTGACCGCAGCGGCGGACGCCTGGAATTGAATGTCCCCTCGCAGGCGCTCCTCGAACTCGAGGTCCCCAGTTTCGAGCCGGATGACTGTCCGCTTTGTCGCACCGGCAGCATCGCGACGCAGCCCGGCAGCCACTTTCTCCGCGCCCATCCCTGACGTTGTAACGACTCCGCTTTTGCATCTTGCACCGGAAACCGGGAAAGTCGAGCGGGCTTCCGGGCACAGCGATTAGATGTTGCGGCGTCCGCTGCCTGATTTGTCCCGCACCTCGCCTGCGATCGCCACTCCGGTGGCGTTTGCCATAGGGCCGATCAGCGGCCTCCGTATCCGTGCGATAATTGCATCGGCGCGATGCGCAACATCAAGCTCACACTCGCCTACGACGGCTCGGAATTTCACGGCTGGCAGCTCCAGCCGGGTGTTTCGACCATCCAAGGCGCGCTCGCCGACGTCGCCCGCAAAATCACTCAGGAGAAAGTTTTCATTCACGGCGCCAGCCGCACCGATGCTGGCGTGCACGCCCTCGGCCAAGTGGCTCACTTCAAGACCAAGTCCGCGCTGACCGCGGTGGAATTTCAGCGCGCCTTCAACGCGCTTCTCCCGCCGCGCATTCGCGTGATGCAGGCGGAAGAAATGGGGCCGGATTTTCACGCGCGCTGGCAGTCGCTCGCCAAGACCTATCAGTACCGGATTTTCCGCGGGCGAGTGGTGCCTCCGTTCGAGCATCGTCGCGTGCTCCACTATCCCTGGCCGCTCGACGAAGCCAGGATGATGGAAGCGGCTCGAATGTTTGAAGGCGAGTACGACTTCACCTCGTTCGCTGCTTCTTCCGGTTCGGAGGAAGACGATCGCGACCGCAACGCCGTTCGAGAAATCTACCAGTCGGAAATTGCCCGTATGTCTCGGCGGGATTCGAACGGCGATGGCACCGTGGCAGCTCGCCCAACCGAACCGTGCAACGAAGCCGCCGCGCATGCATCCGATGAGCTGACTTACATCGTCCGCGGAAAATCGTTTCTGCGATACATGGTGCGGAAAATTGTCGGAACGCTGCTCGATGTAGGCAAAGGAAAGCTCGCGCCCTCTGATATTCCTGCCTTGTTCGACTCACGCGATAGGTCGCGTTCCGGGCCGACCGTGCCGCCCGAGGGACTTTATCTCGTGTCGCTCGAGTACCCCGATCCCACCTCTTCTCTGGCGACTCGTTCGGAGTGGCTGCGCGTGCGTGCACCCGATTCCGAATGAATTCAGTTTCGCCGCCAGGTATCGGAAAATCGGGTAGAATGCGCGCAGAGACGCTTACGTTTTCTGAAGCGCCGGATCAGGCTGGAGGTAGCACGATGTCAAAGCCCAAGAAAGGTTCGGTTGATCGCCGCCATTTCCTGAAGAGTGCGGCCGTCGGTGCCGCAGTGCTCGTCGCGAACCCCAAAGCAGCGGGAGCACGACCGCCGGAGGCGCGCCGCAACGTCGGGCCGCCGCCAATGTCGCCGGACGCCGAGGTCGGCACACCGTCAAACGTCGAAGTGCTGACTGTGGGCCGCACCGGGTCCGATTTCATGATCGACGTCTTCAAATCATTGGGCTTCGAGTATATCTGCGCCAATCCAGGCTCGAGTTTCCGCGGCCTGCAAGAATCGGTAGTCAATTACGGCGGAAACAAGGACCCTGAGTTCCTCACCTGCTGTCACGAAGAGTCGTCGGTCGCCATGGCCCACGGTTACGCCAAGATCGAAGGCAAGCCGCTGGGCGTGTTCGCCCACGGTACGGTCGGATTGCAGCACGCCGCGATGGCCATCTACAACGCCTTTTGCGACCGCGCGCCGGTTTACGTGGTTGTCGGCAACATCATTGACGCTACCAAGCGCATGGCCCCGGTCGAATGGACTCACAGCGTCCAGGATGCGGCGGCGATGGTCCGCGATTATGTGAAGTGGGACGACCTGCCGATCTCCTTGCCCCACTTCGCCGAGTCCGCGGTGCGCGCCTATAAGATTGCTATGACCCCGCCCATGATGCCGGTGCTGCTGGTGGCGGATGGCGAACTGCAGGAAAACCCCATTCCCGAAAGCGCTCGGTTGCATATACCCAAACTCGCGCTGGCGGCCCCGCCACAAGGCGATTCAGGCTCGGTCGCGGAAGCAGCGCGACTCCTGGTCGCCGCGGAGAATCCCGTGCTGATCGCGGATCGCGTGGCCCGCACGCCTGCTGGCATGACGCATTTGATCGAGCTTGCTGAAGCGCTGCAAGCGCCCGTCATCGATCAAGCCGGCCGGATGAATTTCCCCACGCGCCATCCGCTGAACCAGACCGAACGCAGGCGCGAGCTCATCGGCAATGCGGACGTAATCCTGGGCCTTGAAGTCATCGACTTCTGGGGTGCCACCCATGCGTTCCGCGATCAGGCGAATCGCACTTCCCGCCCCATCACGAAGCCGGACGCGAAACTGATCAGCATCACCGCCGGCGATCTCTATTCCAAAGGCAATTACCAGGATTTCCAGCGCTTCCCGGAAGTTGATCTGGACATTGCGGCAGACTCGGAGGCCACTCTGCCGTCATTGATCGAAGCCGTGAAACGTCAGACGAATGCGGATCGCAAGACGGCGTTCCAGGATCGAGGCGCCAAGTTCGCTGCGGCACGCCAGGAAACTCTGCAGCGCGCGCGCAACGCTGCGGCATTCGGTTGGGACGCCAGCCCCATCAGCACCGCCCGCCTGTCAGCCGAGCTGTGGGCACAGATCAAAGACGAGGACTGGTCGTTGGTCTCGGCCGTAACGTTTGTGAGCTACTGGCCGCTGCGGCTCTGGTCTTTTGACAAGCACTATCAGTACATCGGCAACTCGGGTGGCTACGGCATCGGCTATGGCGCGCCCGCCTCGGTGGGCGCCGCACTCGCGAACCGCAAGCATGGCCGTCTGTCCGTCAACATCCAATGTGATGGCGACCTGATGTATGCTCCCGGCGTCATGTGGACGGCGGCGCATCACCGCATTCCGCTCCTAAGCGTTATGCACAATAACCGCGCTTATCATCAGGAGGTCATGCAAGTGCAAATTATGGCCGACCGGCACAGCCGCGGCATTGACCGCGCCCATATCGGCACCACCATCACCGAACCCAACATCGATTACGCAAAGGTCATGCAAGGGATGGGCCTATACGCCGAGGGACCGATCACTGATCCCAAAGACCTCGGGCCCGCGATCCGCCGCGCGCTCGCCGTGGTCAAGCGCGGCGAGCCGGCGCTGCTTGACGTCTACACGCAGCCTCGTTAAAGGGCAAGCATGAACACTCTGCCAGCGCATCGCGCTCCAGGAAATTGGCCCTACCGGGTCGGGGGCAGCCGCTTCCTGCATCGCGCGCGCGTGTTCGGCGCCGTGAGTTTCCTTCTTCTGATAGCCGTTCTGGCAATGCTGATCCTCGGGCGTCCGATCGCGGGAGCCCAAACGACAAGCTCGGCTCCGAAGGCCGAGGCCACTCCCGCGGGAAACGCTGAAAACGGCAAACAAATCTTCGCAAACCAGGGCTGCAACAAGTGCCACGGCAACGAAGGTCAAGGCATCTCACAAACAGAACGCGAAGACGCCGGGCCGCGAATCGCTGCGACCAAGCTTTCACTCCCAAGGTTCGTCAGGTTTGTCCGCGACCCAACGGGCCTGATGCAGCCCTACAGCAGCGAAAAAGTCTCCGACGCAGAACTGGCGGACGTCTATGCCTACCTGCAGTCGCTCGCACCACCCCCATCGCAGGCGTTGATTTCCGCCGCGGGCGGAAATGCCCAAAACGGGCAGCGCCTTTACACAAGCTATGGCTGCTACGAATGCCACGGCGGCGAGGGTCAGGGCTCGACGCAGACCGCCGGATCGCGAATCGGTCCGCCCACAATCGACTTCTCAACGTTCGTCACTTACATCCGTCAGCCCAAGGGCCAGATGCCGCCGTACACCAGCAAAGCCGTGCCGGACGCCGAACTGGCGGACATCTACGCCTTCCTGCAGTCCCGGCCCGAACCTCCTCCGGCGAAGAGTATCCCCCTCTTGAACCAGTAGACGCCAAGGCCAACGGAGCAGTCACGACCTTCCTGCGCGTGATCTGTTTCGGGCCATTCTCTCAGGTGGCTGTGCTTCCGCTGTCAATCTGTCGGACGAGTCGCTTCGGAATCGTGGGCGAGAAGTACGTTCTTGGCTCCGACCCGCAGATTGGGAACCAACCAACGAAAGAGGAGCGTTGCCGCGACACCTCCAACGAATTGCGCGACTACGAACCAGGGAACATCCGCGAACCGGATGCCTGCGAAGGTGTCGCTGAGCGATCTGGCAATCGTGACGGCAGGATTCGCAAATGAGGTAGAAGCCGTGAACCAATACGCCGCCGTGATATAGGCTCCGACAGCAAAGGGAGTGGCGCTCGATCGAAGGCGGGAGCAGCCCCAAATTACGCAAACAAGTCCAAAAGTCGCGATAAACTCGCTGAAAACTTGAGCTGGCCCGCTTCGCGCGTGCTGCGACACAGAGATAGTCGGCAATCCGAACATTAAATGCGCAACGATGGCCCCACTCAGCCCCCCGAGTGCCTGACTCAACACATAATAAGGTGTCTCCTTCCACGGGAGACCACGTTCCAGCGCGTCCATGAGGGATACGACAGGGTTCAAGTGCGCGCCGGAGATCGCTCCAAACGCGAGAATCACTGCAACGAGGACCGCGCCCGTAGCGATCGTATTCGCCAGAAGCGCCAAAGCGGCATTCCCGTTGGCCAGCCTCTCTCCCATGACGCCGGAGCCGATCACCGCTGCCACAACAAAGCCCGTCCCCAGAAACTCCGCCGCGACGCGGCGCGTGAGCGAGGTTTTCATTGCCGCCCGATCCGGTCGATTTCCTTCTGGATGGCGAGCTTGTCGAGACTTGCGAGGGGCAAGCAAAGGAATAGATTGATTCTGCGGTCAAGGATCACGAAAGCATCGCGGAAAGCGCGTTCGATCTGCTCGGGCGCGCCGGCCACCGTCGCAGGATCGGGAACGCCCCAATGGGCAGCCATAGGCTGACCCGGCCAAACCGGGCAGACCTCTTTGGCCGCGTCGTCGCACACCGTAAATACGAAGTGAAGGTCGGGCGCACTGGGTCGCGCGAATTCGGCCCAATCCTTGCTGCGGAGACCTTTTGTCGGCAAACGAGCAATTTCCAGTTGTGTGAGCGCCTCCGGCCGCACAAATCCCGTCGAGTGACTTCCCGCGCTGTAGGCAGTGAAGGTGGGTTTGCCCTTATGGTTGAGAATCGCTTCGGCCATGATCGAGCGCGCCGAATTTCCAGTGCACAGGAAGAGAACATTGTAGTGTCTCTGCATGCCTGTCACCCATTGGGTGCTTCAGATGGGACGCAGCAGGTCGGAGCGCATCATGCCTGCTCATGCATCGTCTGCTCGGGCAGATTGTCCTTCAGGACGACAAAGACTTCCCACTCGTTTCCGTCCGGGTCATGCACCCATGCCTTGTCCTGTAGTGCGTAGCAGCAATCGGTTTTCATTTCATCGCGTAGGATCAACCCTTCCGCAAGCCAGCGCTTCCGCACGGCCAGCACGTCTTCCGTCGAGGCTACCTGAATTCCCAGGTGCGACAGGGCGCCGCGTTCGCGAAACAGCGCCTCGTTCAACGTGAAGTTGATCGGCGGATTCGTCACATCGAACTTCGCGTAACCCTTCCGGACTTTCGATGGCTCCACTCCGAGCATCTTTCGGTAAAACTCAATGCTCTCCGGAACATTTCTCACGTTGATAGCCAAATGAGCCTTCAAAGCCTTCACAGTGTCGGTATGCATTCGTGTCCCCTTTCTCGCCAATCATATATGCGTGTCCGCATACGCTGTCAGGCTACGCTGCCGATTTATATATGTCAAGGCAGATATGATACAATCCCCGCATATGGCCAAGGCGGCCAACTCCTCGCTCGATCTGCTCTTCCGGGCGCTCGCAGACCCCACGCGGCTCCGTTTGTTAAACCTGATTGCGGATCGGGAGATTTGTGTCTGCTACTTCGTGGAGATTCTCAAGACGAGCCAGCCAAAGGTCTCGCGCCACCTGGCATATCTGCGCAAAGCGGGTATCGTGGCGACGAGGCGTGACGGGAAGTGGATGCACTACCGTCTCGCGATTCCAAGCGATCACGCTGCCGCGAGTATTCTCCGCGAGACCCTCAAACACTTGAAGGAGAAGCCGGAAATGCGCAAGGACCTTTCGCGGCTCACCACTGCTTGCTGTGCCCCTCAAAAGTATGAGCTACTTCAGGGGGCGCCTCAGCCGGCGGTTCTCAGCGCGCGGTAGTTTATCGATGCCAATCGCGACAACAACTTCGCCTCCAGACCTTGTACTTCGCGCCCGACGCCTGCAGATTCTCACCATCGTTTGGATGACTGTGGAGGCCATCGTCGCCCTCGCCGCCGCTTGGACGGCGCGGAGTCCCGCTCTTCTTGGTTTCGGCGGGGACAGCGCCATCGAATTGCTTTCGGCGATGGTTGTCCTGTGGCGATTCCGCTCAAAATCAGAGTCCGCGTCGATCTCTGCCGAAAAGACTGCTGCTCGCATTGCAGGAGCTTTGCTCTTCTTAGTGGCTGCATTCGTCACGATGACTTCGGCACTGACACTTCTCGGGTACGACGAACCCCGGCCCAGTCTCGTAGGTATCGTTCTTTTGATAGTGGCGGCCTTCGGAATGCCGTGGCTGGCAAATCAGAAGCGGAACCTGGCGACGCGACTCTCGAGCGCCTCCCTGAAGGCCGATGCGGCAGAGTCCTCACTTTGCGGATACCTGTCGTGGATCGCCCTCGCAGGATTACTCGCCAACGCGGTCTTTCGGAAGTCGTGGGCAGACCCGCTTGCCGCATTGATTCTTGTTCCATTCGTAGTGAAGGAAGGATGGGAAGCTACGCGCGCCTCTCGACCTGGATGTCATTGTTGCTCCCCGTAACCCTACCAAAGCCGGTGCGGGAGCAAATAAGTGAAACCAACGAAGGCCTCCCAGCGCGTCGATGTGCTTGTCAGCCCTCGGTTGAAACCCCCTTCTCGAATATTCGACGGTGGGAACGATCTGGCCAATGCCGCAACGAAGTCACTCAGCGCGAGGGCAATGTCAGGAAGGTTGCCTTTCACGCAAAGCGCTTTGAGTTGTCTTTTTATGGTTCTCTTCTTCCGCTGGCAGTGTGAAGTGAAACGTCGCGCCCTCGTTCACTTTTCCCTCCGCCCACACACGCCCACCGTGCCGCTGCACCACCCGCTGGACGATGGAAAGACCGAGCCCGGTTCCTTGGAACTTCTCGGCGGCATGGAGCCTTTGAAACATCCCGAATAGCTTGCCAATGAATTGCATATCGAAGCCCGCGCCGTTATCTTTGACGTAGTAAGTGTTCTGATCCGCCCCCGTCTCCGAGCAGCCGACCTTGACCAACGCATCGTCTTTGGGCTCGGTGAACTTGACCGCATTGGACAACAGGTTTACCCAGACCTGGCGGATCATGGCCCGGTCGCCGCGAACCGGGGGGAGCGGTTGAAGCTTCCATTCCACCCTCCGTTCGGCGGTACTGCGCTGGAGTTCTTCCAAAACCGACCCAACCAGTTCGTTCATATCGATACGGGATAAGGTCATCTCTTTGAGCCCCTGCCGCGAGAACTCGAGAAGGGCGGTGATTAAGTTCCCCATCGTTTCCGCCCCACGCGCGATGGAATTGAGGTACCGCCGCGCTTCACCGTCGAGTTGAGGGCCATAATCCTCCATCAGGATGTGGCAGAAGCCGTTGATTGCCCGTAGAGGAGTTTTTAGGTCGTGAGCGATGGAGTACGAAAATGCTTCCAGTTGTTTGTTGGCGTCTCGGAGTTGCTCGGTCCGTTCCGCCACGATGCGCTCTAAGTCTGCGTTGAGCTTGTTAACTTCGTCCTCGGCGCGCTTACGCTCCCCGATCTCACCTTCTAATTTCCGGTTAGCCGCTTCGGCCTCTCTCCTGCGGCGATATGCGACTGCCGCAAGAAAAACCGCTACCATGAACAGGATCGTCAAAGTGAGGATTACTGCGACGCCCAGCGCCCCGATGCTAATTTGAAAATGTACTGTCCGGCCGAAAAGGCTGATATTGATCTCGCGAGTGCTCTGCGGCGCATCGGGTCCTGCACTCGTCTGGAGATTCCTGGCCACGTCACCTGAAGCAAGGGCGTACAACGGCTCCGACCGAAGCGGCGCACAGAAGCAGGAAAGAGCAGCCAAGACTCCCGTGAGCTTGAATTCATTGGCGGATCTCTTTCTGTGCATGTAGTGGCTAGAATTCAATTCGCAGCCCCGCTTGCCCTTCGCGTCCGGGAAGGACCTGCAGCACGCGGCGGGATTGTCGCGATTGAACAGATTGAAGAACTCGAGATACGCGTGGACTTTGACTCGTTCTCCGAAATCGAACCGCTTGGCAATGCGCGTATCCATGTTGACGAAGGAAGGCGCGATGAAGTGATTGCGACCCTTCGTAAAATCCAGCCCGTTAAAATGGTTGTCGCCATCGACGTCCGGGGGATTTGCGGCAAACGAGGCGCTATAGTGGAATCCGCTCTGCGCCCGGAAAATACTGCTCAAGTTCATCTTCCACGGGAGCTGCACGAGTCCATGCGCCAAAAAGGTGTGATCAAGCGCTAAGTCGGAGGGTCCCTTGTCCAGGTCGGGACCGTTATAGAAAATGCCTGCCTTGGGGACAGGGTTCCCGTTACTGGCGGTGAAGGGCCCGCTGGCATTCGTCTGGCCGGTAATCAGATCGGTGACCCGAGTCGTCGTTCCCACGAGGCTGTCGGTGGGCCCATTCACATTTGCGAAGGCCGCCCCAAGGCTCGTTTGCAGGTCACTGACAAAACTGGAATGGAGGCCATTGTCAATTTCATGAGTCCAGGTGTAGTTGGCCTCCAGGGTGAAGCGTTTACTCATGCGCTTGCTGAACCCAAGCGTTACGGCGTCGTAACTTCCGTGGAACCAAGGTCCGTAGCCGAAAGTGAGCGGAGAACCCGCAGGCGCCGTCTCGTTAGTATGCCCGGGTATGCGCGCTTCGAAAGCCAGGTTGGCGTCCCGCACGCCCAGAATGTTGTCGATGCTCTTATGGTAGTAGTCGAGCTCGGTCGCCATGTCGGAAGAGAACTCGCGCTGAAGCCCGACGTGGAATCCATTGGTGTACGGAGTCCTGAACTTCGGGTCCACGGTAATCGGGATGCCGTTGGTGGGAAAAGCCGTGCCGCCAATCGTGAGATTGCCGAAAGGATCGTAGGAGAACAACCCAGGCGCCGCCCCAACCGCCTTGCTGGCGGCATCGGCAAACTGCTGGGGAGTAAAGCCAGTCATTTCCCGGACGTTTCTGATATTTACCACGGCGTTCGCCGGAATCGGCGCGTGCCCTGGCGCGACCGCGCTGTTTAAGTGATCCATCCCGTAGAGCGGTTGTTTAGTCCCGTTCGGAAATTTCGCCGAGCATGGGAGACCCATGGCAGCAATCTGTGCATCGCTAAGATCGGAAGAGGCGCAAGGCACCGGGAGTCCTATGCTCGCAAACAGAATCGTGAGAGTGCTCGGATCTCCGTAGAAAAGACGCGGGAAAGAAAGGAATGTCTGGGTGACGAGGTTGGCCCCGCCAAGCCCCGGGATGTCTCGCGCCAGCCCCAACCGGAAATGATCGTAAAAGATTCCCCAGCTTGCACTAAGAAGTGTCTTGGCGTAATCGACCATGCAAAACCCAACAGCGGCGCGAAGTTTGTTTTGTTGGGGAACTGGTTGTCATAATCCCACCGCACGCCGAGATTCAGAGTCAAATTCTTGACGACCTTCCAGTCGTCCTCAACGAAGCCGCCGTTATATTTGTTCCTCAGCCGGATGATATTGTCTCGTGGCGTGAGGCCGCCTTGTTGGTTTAGGAAGTACACGCCTGCATCAACCGGCCCAAACGTTCCAAGATCGGTAGTGGTTGCAAACAACACAGGACCTTCAGCCGCTTCCTCCGATGACTGAAGACGAAGCGCCTCTTTCCGAAGGCACGCAGGTCGGCCAAGAGGTAGTAAGGGCCGCACCTCGTAAAATCGAGTAGAATGCGTGAAGAGATGGCCGTTCCTACCCAATCCCTGTCGCCATCTATTCCGTCGGCAACGGCGTTCATCGAGTCGATTGATCCCTCGACCAACGAGGTGATTGCGCGGTTTGAGGCCACGCCGCCTGCCGGCGTCCCGGCTATGCTCGAGAAGGCCCGCAAGGCGCAGGTAGAATGGGCGGCGCGTCCGATCCGGGAACGCTGCGAGCATCTCCGGCGGCTGCGTGATGTAATTTTCGAGCGTCGGCAGGAAATTGCAGAAGTCATCACGCGCGAATCCGGAAAGCCGCGCGTTGAAGCCATCTTCGCGGAGATTCTCCTCGCTCTCGACACGATTGATTTCTTTGCCAAGCGCGCACCGCGCTGGCTTAAGCCGGAACGCGTCCCGCACCACAACCTGGCGATGAAGGCGAAGCGCGGCTGGCTTCACTTCGAGCCCTGGGGCGTCCTCGGCGTCATTTCTCCCTGGAACTATCCGTTCTCGATTCCCATGTCGCAGATAGCGCCTGGCCTCGTGGCAGGGAACGCAATTCTGCTCAAGCCTTCAGAGCTTGCGCCCGGGACCGGAGCGTTGGTCGGAGAGCTGGCTGCCCAAGCCGGATTTCCGGAGGCATTGATGCAAGTCTTGCAAGGCAGGGGCGAAGTAGGAGCTGCCTTGGTCGAGGACGGTCCCGACAAAGTATTTTTCACGGGAAGTGTCGCCACAGGGAAACGAATCGCGGAAGCCTGCGCGCGAAAACTGATTCCTTCCGTGCTCGAATTGGGCGGCAAAGACGCGATGATTGTCTTGGCAGACGCGGACGTTGACGTGGCGTCGAGCGCTGCTGTCTGGGGTGGCTTCACGAATTGCGGACAGGCATGCCTTTCGGTTGAGCGCCTCTATGTCGAGCAAGGAATCGCGGAGCGGTTCACGGAGCTCTGCGCCGAGAAGGCCAAGAGATTGAAAATTGGTCCTGCATCCGATCCGGACACCGAAATCTGTCCGATGGTCAACGTGCGCCAGCTCGAAAAGGTCGAAGAGCAATTGCGGGACGCCGAGCAGAAGGGCGCGCGAATCGTCACGGGCGGGCGTCGCCGCGAGGATTTGGGCAAGAACTTCTTCGAGCCCACTGTGGTTACAAATGTGGATCACTCGATGGCACTCATGTGCGAGGAGACTTTCGGCCCGGTACTCGCCATCAAGCCCGTGGGCTCCGCGGACGAGGCGGTGGCCCTTGCGAACGATTCCGCGTTCGGCTTGAGCGCGAGTGTGTGGACTAGCGACGCGCGCCGCGGCCGGGCGATCGCCGGCCGGATTCACGCTGGCTCCGTGATGGTGAACGACGTCGCCAGCTACTACGGCGTGTGCGAAGCTCCGCACGGAGGGCGCGGCGCAAGCGGTTGGGGACGCGCCCATTCGCGCCTTGGTTTGCGCGAGATGGTTCAAGTAAAATACGTGGATGTTGATCGCTTGCCGCGAACGCCGAAAGCGTGGTGGTACGGCTATAGCGAAGAGTTAGCGGTAGCCGCGGATCGATTCGTGGAATTGTTGTTCGCTCCGACCTGGCGCCGCCGGGTAGCGTCGCTGGCAGGGCGGCCCGGGGCGCTGAAGACGTTGTTTCGCGGGCACCGAATTTGAACGCAGCAGCCTGATCTCCAGGGAGCTGACGAATGTCTGAAACCGCAACGCCGCCGGCTGCGCCGGAAGAGTCGAAACCCGCGCCACCCAAAATCAAGATCAAGAAGCCCACGCAACGCGCCTGCGACGAGAAGGACGAAAAGGGAAAGGTCTGCTGCGGCCATCTCAAGCGCTGGTACGACTACCCGAAGGAGATCGAAGCGTTGCTCGGCCGCAAGGCGGAAGTGTATCGCTGCGAATTTTGTAAGACTCTATACAAGCCCGACCGTTCCGTGCCGCCGCACAGCTACACACTCCGCTATTAGAATCCGCGGGCGGGCGGAGTTACTTTGAGCTTCGAAGAACTCATCTACGACTGGAATGCCGTCGGCGGCAACGAAATCCCCGCTGGCCGCCGGGTCATGCTTGACGACGAGACCCTGCGCGACGGCCTGCAGAATCCTTCCGTGCGCGATCCCAGCATCGAAGAAAAAATCGAAATCCTTCATCTGATGGAAGCGCTGGGCATCGACACTGTGAATATCGGTTTGCCTGGCGCCGGTCCGCGCGCTTATGCCGACACCGAAGCCTTGGCGCGAGAAATCGCGAGCTCGCGCATGAAGATTCGCCCGAATTGCGCCGCGCGCACCCACCAGAACGACATCCGCCCGATCATTGAGATTTCCGAGCGCATCGGCATCGCGATCGAAGCGGCGACGTTCCTTGGTTCGAGCCCGATTCGCCGCCTCGTGGAAGACTGGACGGTCGAGCATCTGCAGCGCACCACCGAGGAAGCCGTAAAATTCGCAGCGGCAGCGGGCTTGCCGGTGATGTACGTCACCGAAGACACGACCCGGACCGATCCGGAAACGGTGAAAGCGCTCTACACGACAGCGATCCGCTGTGGCGCGCGTTCCCTGGTCTTCTGCGATACTGTGGGCCACGCCACTCCGCGAGGCGCATACAATTTGATTCGTTTCGCCATCGACAATGTCGTCAAGCCGTCGGGCGAAAAAATACGCGTGGATTGGCATGGCCACAACGACCGCGGACTCGCCGTCGCCAACTCGATCGCGGCGATTGCAGCGGGCGCCGATCAGGTTCATGCGTCGGCGATTTCGCTCGGCGAGCGCGTCGGCAACACGCCCATGGAATTGATGCTCGTGAATCTGCGCTTGATGCGCTTGATTGAGCGCGATCTTTCGCGCCTGAAGGAATATTCGGAAACCGTCGCGCGTGCCACCCATACTGTGATCCCGCCGAATTATCCCGTCGTGGGACGCGACGCTTTCCGCACCGCCACCGGCGTGCACGCCGCCGCAATCGTCAAGGCGTACCGCAAGAAGGACGAGCATCTGGCCAATTCGATCTATAGCGGGGTTCCTTCCCACTTGTTCGGCCTCGAGCAAATTATCGAAATCGGGCCGATGAGCGGCCGCTCCAATGTGATTTATTGGCTCGAAAAGCGCGGCATCCCCGTGACCGACGACCTGGTCGATCGCATCTACAATGCGGCGAAGCAAGCGAATTGTGTGCTCACGGAAGAACAGATTTTGGCGCTCGTCAGCGGTGTCGCCGAGCGCAGGTAAGCGCCGGTTTCACGGAGCAATCATGGCGTCGGAACCCGCGAAGGTTGGCCAAGTAAAGAATCCCGAAGTAGTAGTTCGTCCGCTCGAGCTGAAACATCTCGCCGCTGCTGATCAAGTGTTTCGCCTCGCCTTCGGGACGTTTCTGGGTCTCCCCGATCCCGCGCAATTTAACGGCGATGCGGATTTTGTCCGGTCGCGCTGGAGGGCCGATCCGAAGGCGGTATTCGCTGCCGAAATCGATGGTGAGCTGGTCGGTTCCAACTTCGCCACGAATTGGGGTAGCTTCGGTTTCTTCGGCCCGCTGACTGTGCGTCCTGATCTGTGGGATCGCGGCATTGCCAAGCGCCTGCTTGAGCCGACTATGGCGCTTTTCGAGACGTGGGGAACAAAGCATCGCGGTCTTTTCACTTTCGCGCACAGCCCCAAGCACGTTGGCCTTTACCAAAAGTTTGGATTTTGGCCGCGGCACCTGACGCCGGTCATGCAGCGTCCGGTTTCGCCGGATACGAAAACGCCCCATGCGAAGACGAGGGGCTGGTCGAAGCTCTCTGATGTGGCGTCACGGGACAGAACGTCGAGCGTCGCGGCGTGCAAGGAAGTAACGGACGAGATCTTCGCAGGTCTTAATGTCGAGCGCGAAATCCTGGCCGTTGTCGACCAGGGATTGGGTGACGTTGTGTTGCTCGAAGGAAATGGAAAGCTGGCCGGATTCGCGGTGTGCCACTGCGGAGTGGGCTCCGAAGCGGGAAGCGGGACGTGCTACATAAAATTCGGAGCAGTGCGTCCCGGCCGGAGGGCTGCCGATGATTTCGATCGGCTCCTGGATGCGTGTGCGGTGCTGGCAGCCGAACGCAAGGCGGCACGCGTTCTCGCTGGCGTAAACGCGGGACGCGCGGAAGCCTATCGCCAAATGCTCGAACGCGGATTTCGCACCGAGTATCAGGGCGTCGCCATGGAAACGGGCAGCCCGGGCTCCGGCTACAATCATCCCGGCGTTTTTGTCATCGATGACTGGCGCTGAGCGGGTGGCGCGAGTAAACCAACCATGGCAGGATTCGAAGGCTTGAGAGTCTGTGAGGCAACGCTTTTTTTCGTCAGGGCACGGCTTCGAGCTGTGCCGCAAGTGCAATCAAGTCAGTGCGGCTTTACAGTTTGCGGAAAAAGTACTTTCTCTGTCATCTCCGATTTCTGGAGTCGGGTGGACTCGATCGGAGTCCTGAAACCGGACCCGAGCGGAGCGAGGGATGGGCTGACTTTTCAGAGCCGCCCGGGACGCCTTGAAAACCGGTGAAACTTCTCCGCATCTCCTGTATCTTTCTCTTGATGACCTCGCTCTCAGTTCGCGCAACGGATAGTTCTTCTTCGATTGAACCGCTCGCTCAGGACCAGCGAGTGGCGCACGCCCTCGATTGGTTCGAGAGCAGCTCGGGCTGGATCACTCTGCAACAGATTCAACTGACGGAAATCCCGTCGCCGCCGTTCGGTGAGTCGCGGCGCGGGGAATTGCTGCGCAAGCTCTTCGAGTCGGCCGGGCTGACGGCGCACGTTGACAGCGCTGGAAACGTGATCGGCGAGCGGCCAGGCAGTGGCGCCTCGGCGAAGGATGTGGTGCTCCTGGCGGCACACCTCGACACTGTGTTTCCCGCTGGCACCGATGTGCACGTGAAGCGGAGTGGAACGCGTCTGCAAGCCCCGGGGATTGCGGACAACGGCGCGGGGCTCGCGGCGATTGTAGCGGTCGCCCGCGCTCTCAGTGAATCGAAGCTCAACACCGGAATGACCCTGCTGTTTGCCGCCGACACGGGCGAAGAAGGCGAAGGGAACCTGCGCGGGATTCGCAAGCTCGTGGAAACCTATCGATCTCAGCTTCGCGCCGTCATTGCCGTGGATGGCGCCTCCACCGACTACGTGACCAGGCAGGGGCTTGCTTCCCGCCGGATCGAGGTAGGCATCAGCGGCCCGGGTGGACATAGCTGGTCGGATTTCGGCGCTCCGAATCCGATCACCGCGCTGGCCCGCGGCATTGTTCGATTCTCCGCTATCCGTTTGCCGGACCCGCCGCGCTCGACATTCAATTTTGGAGTGATCGAGGGCGGCTCGTCGGTGAACTCAATTCCGAACCACGTCGCGGTAAAGGTTGACCTTCGCTCGGAGGATCAAAACGAGCTGGCACGAATGGAAGACGCGCTGCGCAATGCCATCCAGGAAGGAATCGATCAAGAGATTGCAGCCACCCGGGATGGCGACCCCAGTTTACACTCGGAATTTCATCTTCTCGGCGAGCGCCCCGGTGGCAAGCTTGCGGACGATTCCGCCCTGCTGGCCGCCATCCGTAACGTGGACCGCTACTTGGGGAATCGCGTGCGCTTTGAAAGCTCTTCGACCGATGCCAATATTCCGCTCTCGCTCGGAATCCCGGCGATTGGAATCGGCGGAGGCGGGCGAGGAGGCGGCTCGCATTCCTTGTCCGAGTGGTACGATCCTGCGGAACGCTCCTTCGGTTTGAAAAGAATCCTTCTCACCGCGCTGGCGGTCGCCGGAGTTCAACCCTGATTCGGTTCGCGGCCTGCCCCAGGCGAATTTGCGTCACGATTCTTTGCCTTTGCGGGATCGCAGCGCTTACCGTCCTTCGTGTATCCTGCGCGTTGAACGCTGCGGAAGTGTGGAACAGCGGCGCGGCAGACCAGGAAACCATGAAACAAATGAAATCGGATGTGCCTGCGTTGGGCGGGATTGCGGACGCCGTTCTTCTGAATGGAAACATCTACACCGGCGATTCGCGCCGGCCGCGCGTGGAAGCGGTTGCGATTCGCGGCGAATCGATCATCGTCGTAGGAACAAGCGCGGAGTTGCAAAGCCGCATGGGTCCCAAGACTGCCGTGATCAACCTGAAGGGCCAGTTTGCGATGCCCGGCTTCAACGACGCTCACGTGCATCTGGCGCAGGCGGGATTCGCGAAGCTCGCAGTTGATCTCGACGGTGTGAAATCCATCGCGGAATTTCAAGAGCGCATCCGCGCGCGGCTGAGAGAGTACAAGCGCGGGGAATGGATCACCGGCCGCGGCTGGGACCAGACGCTTTGGCCCGACAAACAATTTCCAACTCGAAATGATCTTGATGCTGTGTCCAAGGATGATCCTATGTTTTTCGCGCGCCTGGATGGCCACGTAGCAGTGGCTAACACCGCGGCGCTCGCGATGGCCGAGATCGCCAAGCAGACGCCCGATCCGCCGGGTGGTCACATCGGGCGCGACCCGGCGACGGGCGAGCCCACCGGGCTCCTCGGAGAGGACGCGGCGATGAATCTGGTTTATCGGCGCATCCCCGCGCCGCGCATGGCGCAGCGCCGTCGCGCGATTGAGGGCGCGCTCGCGGATGTGGCGCGTCACGGCGTGACCTCGCTGCAGGACAATTCTGTGCTCGCGATTACGGAGGATGCAAATGCGCGCTGGGAGAATTTCCTCGTTTACGCCGAACTGCGCCAGGAAGGGAAGCTCACCGCCCGCATCACCGAGTGGCTCGATTTCACGCTGCCGCTCGAAAAGCTGGAAGAACTGCGCCAGGAGGGCGGTGCAACCGATCCCTGGCTGAAGACGGGCGCTCTCAAGGCCTATCTTGACGGCTCGCTTGGCTCGCGCACCGCGGCGCTGCTCGCGCCGTATGCGGATGAGCCTTCGACTTCCGGGATTCTTCGAGTCGATCCGGAAGATCTGAAACGCATGGCCATCGAGCGTGACCGTGCCGGATTCCAACTGGCCTTTCACGCGATCGGCGATCGCGCCAACCGCGTCGCGCTGGATGCCTTCGCCGCCGTCCGCGCTGCGAACGGTTCACGCGATCGGCGCGACCGGGTCGAGCACGCCCAGGTCGTCGCTCCGCAAGATTTCCCGCGCTTCGCTCCTCTGGGAGTGATTGCTTCGATGCAGCCATGTCATCTTCTCGATGACGAACGCTGGGCGGCGGCGCGCCTCGGGCCGCAGCGTTCGAAGGGCGCCTACGCCTGGAAGACCTTTGAAAAAGACGGTGTGAAGCTTGCCTTCGGGACCGATTATCCCATTGAGTCCGTGAACCCGTTGCGCAGTCTCTACGCCTGCGTCACCCGCGAGCTTCCGGAGGGCGGCCCCACCGGTGGCTGGGAGCCGCAGGAAAGGCTTTCGATGGAGAATTGCATCCGTGACTACACGGTGGGATCCGCATTCGCGGAATTCGAAGAGAAGCGGAAGGGCATTCTCGCGCCAGGGATGCTGGCGGATATCGTGGTTCTGCCCCAAGACATCACCACCGTCGCCCCGCGCGAATTGCTCGAGATGCAGGTGACGATGACGATCGTCGGCGGCCGCGTCGTTTACCAAAAGAAATGAATTGGGGGCATAGGCGATACGCCCCAACGCGCTGCGGCGATGTCGCGACGTGCGGAAAGCAGCGAATGCATACTCGTCTTGGCCGCCTCCCGTGAAACGGGCACGGCGTGCGTGCCCCTACCGCTGCATTCCTTGCTGCATCTCTGAGGTGGCGACCCTGCCGCGCAGCACCGTGAGCGACGCCGGCGGCAGCGTGTAGAGTGCGTCTGCGCCTCCGGTTGTGGTGGATTTTACCGGCGGCCCGTCTGGATCTGCGTAGCCCTCTTTTCTCGCCGCATGCCATTGATACTGGGCTTTTCCGAAGGTGATCATCGTCACCGGCCCTGCAAACGAACGGTCCGCATTGGCGTCGCCATCGTGAAACGAAATGTGGACCTTATGCGGATTGTCGTGGTCCTTGTTCACGAGCATGAGCGACCACTGGCCATCGGGACGCAGCAGCGCATAGGCGGTGACCAGCACGTGCCCCTCCGCGTCCTTCACGTCGCTTGAAGCGGCGAACAATCGATGCTCGGCGTCTTTCGGCTCGGCCCACTCTTGCGTGATGAGCTGCGCCGCAAAGAACTGCGAAGTGCGCGATTTGATCTCATAGTCCTTGTCCACCATGAACATGTGGTAGGTGCCCCAGCTGTTCTTGCAAGCGGGGTGAGGCGGCGAGTATGGCAAGGCGTGATAGTAGTAAGTCGCTTTGCCGCCGGCGGTCAGGAAACCCGCAAACGAATCGGCGAGCCACAACGCCCCGAAGATCTCCACCGACGCCTCGCCGCCGTGACAATTTGTTTCCGTGTCAAACATCGGCACTCCCGGCGGCAGCCCATCATCGCGCCACACTTGCATGATGTGAGCGATGAGCCGCGGCTCGTCGTAGAGATCCTTCCAGGGCGTCTCGCAGCCGTCGTATGGATAGTGCTCAAAAGACATGAACGCCAGGTCTTGAAGCCGTCCATGCGCCTTCAAATACTCGAGGAAGCGGCCAAACCAGGAGTTCCGCCCCTGTGCGTCGGGCCACACGTTGATGTCTTCCTCGACTCCTTGAAAAACGGGGCCGCCGAGCTTCGCGCTGGGATCGACGCGATGAATCGCGGCAGCAAATTGCAGGTACAAGGCCCCGTAGTCTTCGGGAAGCATGTACTGGCCGTCGGGCTCTTCTCCCATTTCGATGTGCGAGACGGGATAACCGCGCTCCTTCAAATATGCGATCTCCGCCGCGGCATCCTCCGGAGTGCCGTAAAGCATGGCGATCGGGACCATCGCGGGCAGTCCGCGCGTAATTCCACTCGTGAAGAAGAGATCGAATCCCGGCTGGTCTCCGGACTCCATGTGGTCAGGCGCCACGATCAGATTCGAAGGCTCGTGCCACGGATCAATGGACGAGCAATATGTTGCTGACTGGTGCTGGTCCGGCGAATGGCGAAGCAGATCTTTGAAGCTCCCCGCGCTATCAATGGTTCCGAGGTAGAGCTCCTTCATTGCATAGCCGACGCAGTTGCGGCGATCGCTTGCGCCGTGCGTATCGCAGGTGTTGGACGATTCCGTCATCAGGATGCGCACGAACCTTGTGATGATGGGCGACGAATCAAGCCGAAGGGTCGTGGTGCTGCCCTTGCCCTCGGCCACAACTCCGGAGGCAAAGTTCTTCCATTCGCCATTGGCCTGATCGTCCATGGCATCTTCGCCGGTGAAATACTGCACCTGGTAAGCTCGCGCGTAGGGTTCGGCCCAGGCAATGCGGATTGCGTTGACGCCTTGCTTCTTTTCCAGATCGATGACCACCCACTGCGGGTAGCGGGAGTCATCCTCGCCGGTGAAGGTTTTGGTGAGATACGGATTGCTCTTCCAGTAGGTGTTTGTGTCGCCGTCGTCCAGGCGCGAGAAGCCGGTGTCCTCCGTTCCGCTGTTGCGCGTGAACCCGCGGTGAGGCAGGTCGTAGCCGTAAGAATGCCGAATCGTCGCCGTCGGCGTCGAGTCGCCGGTGAAGTAGCCTTTACCGGAGGGATCGCTCCATGTTCCTCTGGGGTTCCAGTGCCAGGCTTGGACAAACAACTCCGTGTTCTGCCGATAGCTGATGACGCCCCAGCCCGCTTCCAGAATTTGCTTCAGCGTTTCCGGCTTGAAGAATGCGTCGGTGGCGTTACTCGGTACGCGATCCACAGTCGTGCCCAGGGCGTACGGAGGACTAAACGTGTTCACGACGTGGCTGGGCGTTGCATCCACGCGAACCGTTTGCGCCATGCTTGCTTGCGCCAGCGCCAAAGCTCCCAGCATGAGTGGCAGGGCTACAAGAGCAGGGAAGGCAAGGGACTTAACAGACAGGGCATTGAGAGCACAGAGATCACGGAGAACGAGGAAAAGCCCGCGGCGGAAGGGACGCACGCCCCGGCTACCACCCCTCGCTTCAAAAACACGCAATTCTGTATCGAGCAGAAAACGGAATCGGGCTGTGTTTTCAATGGATTGGCGTCTTGCGACTGTCGTTTCATGTATCGAGTAGGTTTCGGAGACTGGAAGCGACGACCGCTGCGTACATTGAACAGCGCAGGATCGGGTGCGCGGGGCGCTGCGGCCGCTGCGAGCCGGATTCATGCTGTTCTCTGTCATGGCTCCGGCGCGACCGTAGCACGACGGCGTCCGGTTGGGAAGGGGTTAGATGTTGTAGACAATTTGGGCGGCGGGCCGCCGCCGAGTCACCGCCTGGCCAAGACGCCCCTTCTATAAACCATTTAGCATGAGCAGATAGGTGGCTGGAACTCCCGTACTATATCCACCGCCGATTCCCTCCAGTACCATTTGAGTCGGAGGATGATCCTGTGAGACGCCTGCTCCTGATGTTGTGCGCCGCGGTGGTAAGCGCATCCAGCGCGCAAGCCCCTGCCAAAAACGTCGCACCCACTGAAATCAAAGGCCATTTCATGGGAGAAACGGTAGCGACTTTTCTGCGTGCCGAACCTGAAGCCCAGCAGGAGGCAGATGTATGCCGTCAGCACCCTGATGGGCCTGGCTGCGCTCGCCTTTTGACAGCCCTTGACCGCGGACAGCGCGCCGAAATCTCGACCGCAGGCTCGAGGGACTTCGTCCTTGATGGGGGAAAGCTAGTCAGGCTGACGATGTTGGTCGATGGCGTCGCGGACGCCGCAGCGGTGGATCTATCTAAGAAGCTCGGTGCCAAGCCCAGAAAGATAGCCATCCTGGGCCAAAACGATTCTGGAGCGAAATGGGAAAATCACCTGTTCGCGTGGGACACACCAGATGCCTACGTAACGCTCTATGAGGATAATAGTCCATCCCTTAAGGACCGGCGCCCTTTGCTGATTGTTGAGTCGCGAGGGAACCAGGGCCAAGAGTACACGATTTCGGCGAAGCAGCTCGCTGCTACCCAAGTAAGCCGTAATACTAATCCCGCTAAGTAGTTAGACTTTTCGCCCCACCGAGAACGACGGGCACGCTGCTATACACGGTGCAAACAATTACGCGCGAATTGCCCATGGGGCGACGCGTTCTTGGGTGACTTGCACCGCCAACCCGAGGATGGTTCGACTGCGCTCCGACATAGCTCCATTCATCAGTGCGACGAATCGAGTGCTGCGAGCCCCTGGCGCGCGGCGGCGATCGAGAACCAGTAGTAGCCCTCTCCCTGGGTTTCGGCGAGGCGTATCGCCTCGAGGTACTCCGAGCGCGCTTCGCGCAACTGTTTTGCCTGCTCCAAAGCCCCGGCCAGCGCGAGGTGCGTATCCATCGACTGCGGAGCCATTTCCACGCCCGTCCGCGCCTCGACCAGCGCTTCTTCGACGTGACCTTGCGATACGAGGATCTGTGCGAGCGCAGAATGGCTTTCGCCAGAGACCAGCGGCAGGTCAAAGCGGCCTTGATCGACGAGCGTATGACCGCCGAGATTGGCGACCGGTTTCACATGCCGCAACGCGCCGAAGGGATCAAATTCCGGCGGACCCCATTGCCAGCCCGTAAGTTCGTTCACACTCACGAGTAGAGTCCCTTTGAATGGCCGGGGAATCGCCGCGACACGTTTGTTTGGGAAGTAGGCCATCAGCCTGCAGGGGATGCCGTAGTAGTCCACGTCGGCAGTGCCGACGTAATCCATCCAGCAATCGGTGATGCTGTCCCGCGCGAGGTATTCCCTGTCGTCAATGAGCCCCTGTCCCCAGTCGGAGTTCGTGTCAAGGAGATATCGGTATGTTTGCTGCGGGCCGCCCCAAGCTTCGTTGGAAGAGCTCAGATAATTCGGAAACGCCCGCAGTGAGGAGACACAGTGAAAGGCCGCGAGGAGAATGACGGCGTAAGCCCAGGCGCGCCTCTGGCGGGCGAGATGGCACGCGGCTCCAGCGGCCAGCGCAATGAGCAACGGAAAAATCGGCAGAATGTGCCGGGCGCCAAAGTTGAGGTGCGACGTCATGCTCACCCCAAAGAAGAAGACTGCCGGGATGAGCAGGAAGAGTGTCTCGCGCGTTTTCTCGCGCCACAAATACTCGCCCGCAAGAAACGTGAGAAGAAGAAGCAACAGAAAGCCGATCGTGCACTTGATGACGAACACCACCGGAAAGTAGAACCATCGTCCTGTGGGATAGAGACGGCCGAGAATGAAAGATGTGCGGCCTACGACCGAGTCGGTTGCAACGTCGGCCATGCCGTACACATCGGATTCCGGCAGAACGTGGGTGAGGCGAGGAATCACCTGCGACAACATCACGCTGTGCGCGTGGCGGTATTGAATGCTGGCCTGAATGAAAGCCGAGAGCGATTCCGACATCTCATGGCCGGCGGGGCGCGGGGAGTGGCGGAAACGATAGAAGGCCCAAAGCGTAGTAATGGCGACGGCAACAATCAGCGCCAGAGCGCCGACCTGGCGAACGAGTTGGCGCGTCCATGCGCCGTAGCCACTCGAGTCGGCGGGCGCGGCATCGGACAGTGGATGGGAACCTGAGCGCGGGAGATCGCGCCGTCGAATCCAAGCATCCGCAACGCCCAGGAGAGCCAGCGCCGGGAGGATGAGAATGCCGGAGTGCTTCGCGGCGAGCGCGAGTCCTGCGGCAAGCCCGCAGGCGATCAAGCGCAGCCAAGTGGGCTGTTGCGTGTAGCGGTAACAGGCGTACACCGCGGCAAAGAACCAGCAAGTTTCGGCCAAATCCGTGGTCACCAGCACGCCGTGTCCCAGGATCGTCGGCTCAAACACGACCAACAGCATTGCGAGGAGTGCTGCGCTTCCGCCAAACATTCTCCGTGCGGCGAGGAAAACAAAAACGGCCAGCAGCAGCGTGAACGATGCGATGAAGAAACGCGTCTCGGCCAGAATCCTGCCCGCGTCGTTCAAGTAAAGGAAATCGCGGGCCAGCGCGAAGCCGTCCGGGAACTTGGACGTAGCGTACGAAGCGCAGGATGGACCGCGATCTTTCGGCCGGTCGAATAGCAGCGGAATGGCGGCGACGAGCTTTGCAAACGGAGGATGTTCGGGATTGATGCCGAAATCGCCGCACCAATGCTGATAGCCGGCGTAGATGTGGAACGCCTCGTCGAACGTCTGCGATTGCCGGCGCGCGGAAAACCCCAGCTCCACTGCCAGAATCAACAGCAGGAGAGCGGCCAGGACGTTCTCGAAATGCTTCCTCGATACGGAACGGATTTGCATTTTTCACAGTTCCTTATGAGCTGAGCGGGCGAGGCGTTTGCGCGCAAACGCGGGCACGGCGTGCCGTGCCCCGACGGACGCCCCAGTCGCCAAACGGGGAAATCGTTGGAAAGGGTGTGCCACCGACCATCCAAGGCACTATCGTCGTCAAGCAGTGAGGTATTGCTTGGAAATGTCGGCGATGGACTTGGCGCCGGCCAGCCGCATGGTCATCTCTAGCTCGCCCTTGAGATGCTCGAGGACTCCCTGGACGCCCATCCATCCGCCCAGCGCGAGACCATACAGGATCGGCCTGCCGATGGCGACGGCATTTGCGCCGAGCGCGAGGGCCTTGAAAACGTCCTGTCCCCGCCGTATGCCCCCGTCAACGACGATTGAGATGCGTCCGGCGACGGCATCGGCGATGCGCGGCAGGACTGTGATCGTCGCCGGAATATCGTCGAGCGAACGTCCGCCGTGGTTCGAGACCTGAATCCCCGCGCACCCGTGCTCGGCCGCCGTCACCGCTAGCGCTGGCGACATGACGCCTTTGAGAACGACCGGAAGCCCCGAAGCCTTTTGAACGAAGGCGACATCGTCCCAGCTAAGATCCGTCTTGAAAGGGTGCGTTCCGTACCCGCCAGATTGCCCGGGAAAGTTACCGGTGGGCAGCGGCGCATGGAAGTGATTCCGCTGGTCGGTTTCGCGGTTGCTGGATACGAACGCGTCGATTGTCACGACAATGGCAAGGTATCCGGCTGCCTTGGCGCGTTGCAGCAGCTGTCGGGCGGTGCCCTGATCGGGAGGCAGATAAATCTGAAACCATTTTGGCCCGGGACTGGCCTGCGCAATCTGTTCCATGCTCAAGGTCGAAACCGATCCCGCGGTAAACAATGTGCCCGCGGCGTCCGTGCCCTTCGCCGTGCCTGCCTCCGCCGTCACATGAGCCATGCCTTGACCACCCATGACGCTGGTGATGATCGGCATTGAAATCCTCGCGCCCAAGAGGGTGATGGCGAGATCGGCGTCGGCGTAGCCGGTGAGATAACGGGGCACAATCGTTAAGCGCTTGTAAGCCGCTTCGTTCTCCCGCTTGGTCCACTCGTCACCGGCGGCACTCGAGATGTATCCGAAGCCGCCGGGCGGAATGATTTTCTGCGCCGCCGCCTCGAGCTCGCGGAGATTGATGATCTCGATCTTCTTGATCTCCGTGGGGGCCTGATAGGTTGAAGGAGATTGCGTCGGAGCCGGTGCAGGCGGGGAAGCTGCTGCGGCGCTCGTTTTTGGGGATGTCGTTTGCGCAAGAAGCGGCCTGGCCGCGGTCAAAGTTGCGGCGGCGGCGGTAGCAGACAGGAAATCTCGGCGCTTGCGGTCCATTGATGCCCTCCCTCACTCGTCCGGAATTTACGATTTCGACCGTATCTTTGCGCAGAACCATACGGCAGCCACCTTCTCACGTCAACTTCGGACCGCAACCGGTCGAGCTCAAACCTGTTGCGCAAGCTAGGCGGCTAAGGCAAAGGACACCAAGCGGAAGAAACGGAGGCGGCGAGGTGCCGCCGCTACCAAACCTGCGGCGTTTTCAGAAACCGCCCTTATAAATGTCGTGGCAAGCGAAAAAAGCGCACAGACTGAAAGTCGGTGCCACGGACGGCTTCAGGGAATCGACAGCGTATTGCCTTCGCGCACGGCGGCGGCTTGCTCTTTGCCTTGATACCTGTAAATCACGATTAACAGCTTATCGGCGCCGGTGGCTGGGTCTCCGCCCATCGCGCTATTGCTCACATTCACGGAAAGCACTCCGTTGCGCACCTGGCTCCGCAGAAGGTCGGTGACGTTGGTGGTCCTTCCCTGCACGCCGTAGAAACCCCGGAGGATCGAGAGACCCTGCCAGTCGTCACGGCCACGGTCGCCATCGCCGGAGTATCGGTCGCGGTCGTTCCCGCCATCGTTTCGGCCTTCGTTTCTGTCGCGGTCGCCCCAGTCATCGTTGCGGACAGTGAACATATGCGCATCGACGAAGCCGCCCTCGTTGTAGTCGAATTCGCGCTCTTGATTTCCCCTGTTTCGCGCGAAGATGCGCAGCGATTTATCTTTGCCCACGGCTGGGTCGCCGCCCATAGTTTGATTGTTCACCGCGATTCGGCCATTCACTCCGCCCCGTGAAAGCAGATCCCGAAGCAGCCCGGTGACATCGGTGCGCTGGTTCTTGAACCCGTAGTCCGCCCGGATTAGTTGCCAGCCCTCATCTTGACCAGCGACACCAGCAATGAAAATAGCGGCCCCCAGGGCGAAAAAGGCCATCGCGATCAGAAACCTGGCACAACGATTCGATGCTCTCATAACACACTCCTCCGCCGCGGCCCCGCGGCGCCTGTTCTCCAACTCTAACTCCGCTGCGGGCAAGTGGAAGTTTTCGCTAGGGCGCGCTTGACCAAAATGGCATCTGGAGGCGAGAGGCTCGATCGGCTTCGCTCCTGAGTGGAAAGGCTCGCGGGCTATTCTTGCTTTCACGGTGTGAAATGGCGGCCGAGGATGATGTCGCGTCTTCCCGATTGGCGTTCTTGTATAATCGCGGCGCTTCTGTTCTGCCCAAGCGGAATCGCCTTGGGCAGGGAAGGGAGACGCGCAAAATGGTTCTGAGGGTGTTCGAGGACAAGATTTCGCTCGGCAAGACGGCGGCTGAACAAGCGGCGACGGCGATTCGTCGCGCGATTCGGGATCGCGGTCAGGCGCGCGTGATTGCAGCCAGCGCCGCATCGCAGTTTAAGTTTCTGGAAAACCTTACGAAAACGCGCGATCTGGACTGGAAGAAGGTGGCACTATTTCACCTCGACGAGTATATCGGCCTGCCGATGACTCACCCGGCCAGCTTCTGCAAATTCCTTCAGGAGCATTTGATCAGCAAGACCGGAATCACGAACTATCACCTGCTGAACGGTCAGGAAGATCCCGCCGATGTCATCCGCCGTACGAGCCAGGCGCTGACCGCCGCGCCGATCGATGTCGCGTTTGTGGGCATTGGGGAAAATGGGCATCTCGCGTTCAACGATCCTCCCGCGGATTTCGAAACCGAGGAACCTTATATCATCGTCGCCCTCGATGAAGCGTGCCGGCGACAGCAGGTGGGCGAAGGATGGTTCCAGGATCTTTCCGCAGTGCCGAAGCAGGCGATTTCGATGTCCGTGCGCCAGGTGCTGAAAGCGAAAGAGATCATCGCGGTCGTCCCCGATGCCCGCAAAGCTCAGGCGGTGAAGGCCTGCTTTGATGGAAAGATCAGCACGATGGCGCCGTCGTCTATCCTGCGCACGCATTCGAATGCGACGGTCTACCTCGACAAGGCTTCCGCCGCGTTGCTCAGTCCGGCTACGCTGACTGCGCTCGCCGCGTCTGCCTGACCGGTGATCGTAGCGCGTTCAATGCCTGCTGATGAGCCATATTCCTCACAGCTTCGTCATGAACATCACCGGGGGCATAAGCGGACATGAGTCCGGAAACAAGGGGCGCCATCCGGCCACGCTCGATCCCGTCGCTGCGCTGGTGGATTGGGGGGATACTCTTTGCTTCGACAGTGATCAATTATGTGGACCGGCAGACCCTTTCCCTTCTCGCGCCCTTTCTCAAACAGGAGTATCACTGGACCAACACGGACTACGCCAATATCGGGATCGCCTTTCGCGTGGCCTACTCGATCGGCCAAACCCTTTGCGGCAGGCTCATGGATCGCATTGGGACGAGGCGCGGCCTGACGCTCACGGTGATGTGCTATTCGGTTGTCTCGGTGCTGACGTCCCTCGCGAGCGGCTTCTACAGCTTCGCCGCATTTCGCTTCTTGTTGGGCGCGGGAGAATCCGCCAACTGGCCGGGGGCGACCAAGGCCGTCTCGGAGTGGTTTCCGAAACGCGAGCGCGGCTTGGCCACGGCGCTTTTCGATAGCGGTTCATCGATCGGCGGCGCGATTGCGCCATTCATTGTTTTGCCGGTGTACTTCCGCTGGGGATGGCGCGCGGCGTTCGCGATTCCCGGGCTGCTCGGATTCTTCTGGCTGGCCGCGTGGCGATGGCTATATCACACGCCGCTCGAGCATCCGCGCGTCAGCGATGCCGAGCGCCGGATGATTCTTGCCGACGTCCGTGAATCAGAGCCTACCGGCAAAGCGCGGCCACGCTGGCGCGATCTCTTGAAGCTGCCGCAAACCTGGGGAACCATCATCGCTCGCACCTTCACCGACCCCATCTTCTTTTTTATCGCCGAGTGGTTTCCGATCTACCTGATTGCCAAAGGGTTTTCACTGAAAAGCGGTTTGATCGCGGTGTGGATTCCTTTCATCGCGGCGGACCTCGGTAATTTCTTCGGCGGCGGCATGTCCGGCTATTTGATCGAGCGCGGATGGTCACTCGGAGCGGCGCGGAAAGCGCTGGTGGTTTTCGGCGGCATCGGCGTCTTGCTGCTGATTCCCACGATTTTCACGGCGAAGCTCTCCTTGATCGCGCTTCTCTTTGGGCTGGCCACGTTTTCCTACGGTTCTTTTACGACTATCGCGAACGTGCTACCTTCGGACCTCTACACGAGCGAGTCGGTGGCCTCTGTCAGCGGTCTGAGCGGAACCGGCGCGGGGATCGGGACGATCATCGCGTTTGAATTGATCGGTCACTTTTCCGATGCGCGCCAGGCCGCGGCCACGCATTCTTTCGATCCAATTATCGTCGTCGCGGGTTTGGTTCCATTCATCGGGATGATTCTGGTGCTGCTGCTCGTGCGCAACACGCGGGCGACGAATGAAGGACTCGTACGCCGCATTTGAGGTCGGAAATCCCAGCCTCCGAAGAGGCGGATCCGAGCCGGGATCGAGGGACCATGGGCTACAGTCGTTTGGAACTGGACGCCAAAGCCGCCGTCGTCATTGGCGGGACATCCGGAATCGGTCGTGCCATCGCGCGCGGACTTGCGGAAGCTGGAGCGGACGTGGCGCCCGCTGCCCGCCGCCTCGAGCAAGTCGAGGAAACCGCTCGCGCGATCGAGGCCCTTGGACGCCGCTCCCTGCGCGTGAGCTGTGACGTCACCGACCGCGCTTCCCTCGAGCGTCTGCTCGATTCGGCGGTCGGGGCCTTCGGAAAAGTTGATATCCTGGTGAATTCCGCAGGACGCAACCAGCGCGCACCCACCGTCGATTTTTCCGAAGCCGATTGGAATTCGCTCCTGGACACCAATCTCAATGGCACGCTCCGCGCCTGCCAGATATTCGGACGGCAAATGATCGAGCGTCGTTATGGCCGAATCATCAACATCGCTTCGATCGGAGCATTCCTGGCGCTGCATGAGGTCGCGGCTTACTGCACAAGTAAGGCAGGAGTGACGGCCCTGACGAAATCGCTGGCGATTGAATGGGCACGCTACGGAGTTTGCGTGAATGCGATTGTGCCCGGATATTTTCGCACGCCGCTGACGCAAAAGTTCGTGGTGGGAAGGCCCCGCGGGGAAGAAGTCTTGCTGCGCACGCCGATGAAGCGGTTTGGGGAAGTGGAAGAATTGGTGGGCGCTGCCATCTTTCTGGCGTCCGACGCAGCGAGTTTTGTCACCGGCTCAACCTTGGTGGTGGACGGTGGCTTCCTCGCCAGCGGCGTCAATCAGTGAGACGGCCGGCGTCGGCACGCCTCTGATCCGTCGATTCGGCCGGATCGAAATCCAAGACACATGGCCTCTCCTAAGCTCACCGTCGGCATCCACTAACCTCGGTACGCCCGAATTTAAATAATATTTATGCATTGCATCAATCTTCTCGATTGTACTTTGCATCGGGCTGTAGGGTAGTTAAGTAATGTGAGAAGTCCCGCCCTCGTTGCCGGATTGGACCATGATGCGTGTGGAGTTGGCTTCGTCGCGCAGCTCGGCGGCACCGGTTCGCGCGACGTCGTTGAGCGCGCCCTGACGGCGCTGGCGCGGCTCTCTCATCGCGGCGGCGTGGATTCGGACGGGTCGAGCGGTGATGGCGCGGGGCTCCTGACCGCCATTCCCAAAGAATTCTTCCGCGATCGCGCGCAGCAGGCGAACATCAACTTGCCGGAAGCGTTTGGCCTGGGCATGGCTTTTCTCGCGCCCGGACGGGAACTCGCCGCGTGCTCAGCCGTCGAATCGCTCGCGGCGGCGACTGGGCTGCGATGTTTGGGCTGGCGTGAAGTCCCGGTCGATTCTTCGACCCTCGGCTCGCGTGCCGCCGCCACGTTGCCAGTCATCCGGCAATGCTTCTTTGCTGCAGCAACCCCTACCTCAGAGCTGGAGCGCCTGCTCTATCTGTTGCGCAAGCGCGTGGAAGCCGAGGCTGACCTCGGCGCATACTTCTGCTCGCTCTCCTCACAGACTGTCGTTTACAAAGGCCTGCTGGCGCCGTTGCAAGTCCGCGGTTTCTACCCCGATCTGGCAAGTCCCGACTTCCGGGCTCTGTTCGCGATCTTTCACCAGCGCTATTCCACGAACACGCATCCCACTTGGGCGCTGGCCCAGCCGTTCCGGTTCGTCGCGCACAATGGCGAGATCAACACGATCAGCGCGAACCGTCGGTGGATGCGCGCGCGGGAAAAAGAATTGCGGCGCGAGCTGCGCGTTGCAGACTGGTTCCATGCTCTGGAAGAACGTGTGAGCGATTCGGCCAGCTTCGACAATGCGCTCGAGATTCTGCTGCACCGAGGCTACAGCCTCGCCGCGGCCATGTTGCGGATGGTCCCGCCGGCATGGGAAATGGACCATCGCCTCAGCCCGGAGCTGCGCGCATATCTGCAAAGGGAGGCGCGCGAACAGGAGCCGTGGGATGGCCCCGCCGCATTGGTTTTCAGCGACGGGCGGATGGTGGCCGCAAAGCTGGATCGCAACGGCCTTCGTCCGCTGCGCTTCACGCTCACCTCCGATGGATTGCTCGTCGTCGGCTCGGAAGCGGGGATTGCGGATTTGCTGGGCAAGCAAGTTGCCGAGCGCCAGCGCCTGGGGCCCGGGGAAATGCTGCTCGTGGATCCGGTCGAGGGCAGAATTTTTCGGGATAGCGACCTCGGCGAACTGTTGCGCGCGCCTGCCGACCGCCCCAGGTCTGTGAAGCCCTTGCGTGTTGAGCCTGCGGCGAGCGCCGCGGCGAAACCTACCCCGGAGCCAAAGCGGGTGGCGTCGGCGCTGGGCTGGAGCGAAGATCAGTATCGTCACCTGTTCCAATGCCTCGGGCTGGAGGGTAAGGAAGCGACCTGGAGCATGGGCGATGATGCGCCCCCGGCGTTTATTTCCGCAGCCCGGCGCTCGCTTTGGGACTACTGCAAACAGCGGTTCGCTCAGGTCACCAATCCGGCCATCGACCCCTTGCGCGAAGTGCACGTGATGTCGCTCGATGTGCATCTGGGCGAGACGGTCGTGATCGGCTCGCCAGTGCTCGACGGGGGTCAGATGGCGGCGCTTCAATCGAGCTTGCTCGCGCCGGTCCAATTCGTCGATTTCACATTTGAAGCGGGCTGCGGCGTTGAGGGCGCTCTGGCGGCGCTCGAACGTGTGCGCCAGGAAGTTGCACAGTGCGCTCACATCAGGCCGGGGACGTTGTTGCTCAGCGACCGTAACCTGAGCGCAAGCCGGGCGGCGCTACCGGCGCTGCTGGCACTGGCGGCGGCGTGGAAAGAATTGGTGCGCAGCGGCGCCTATGACGTTCCGGTCGTAATCGAAACGGGACAGGTCGTCGAAACCCACCATGTGGCCCTGCTGATTGCGGCCGGCGCGAGCGCCGTCTTTCCCTATCTCGCTCTGGAGCTGGCCGAAATCGTGAAGGAGGGAGGCGGATCAAGGTATCGCGCGGCTGTCGAGGGCGGCCTGAGGAAGGTGCTCGCGCGGATGGGCATTTCCACGACGGCGAGTTATCGCAACAGCCAGCTCTTTGAGACAGTCGGGCTGGATGATGACGTGCGCGCGGCATTTTTCGAGGACGCCGCGGCGGCACTCGGTGGCAGGACGCTGCCAGAGCTTCTTCAAGACAGCTTGGAACGCCACGCCAATGCATTTGCTCCGGGTGGGGGACAGCTTCGGGATGAGGGGCTCTACCGCTTTCGACAGGCCGGCGAGCGCCATTCGAACTCTCCCGAGCTGGTGCGGCGGATGCATCGGTACGTGAAGACTCCCAGCGCGGAGAATTATCGCGCCTTCACCGAATTGGCAGGGAGCCGTGAGCCGGTCGCCGTGCGCGATCTGCTCGAGATCGAGCCAGGAGTGCGCATCGAGCTGGATGAAGTTGAGCCGGAAAGCACCATTCTGCGCCGCCTCAGCACGCAGGCCATGTCGCTGGGTGCCTTGGGCCTTGAAGCGCATCGCACGCTGGCCATCGCCATGAACCGGCTCGGAGCGCGGAGCAATACGGGCGAGGGCGGAGAAGACCCGGACGTGTACCAGTTCGAGCCCGAAGCAGCCAATCGCGTCAAGCAGGTGGCTTCCGCCAGGTTCGGCGTGACCACCGAGTACCTGGTGCGAGCGGACGAGCTGGAAATCAAAATGGCGCAGGGCTCAAAGCCCGGCGAGGGGGGGCAGCTTCCCGCCACGAAGGTGACACCGTACATCGCGCGCCTGCGCCACGCGGTCCCGGGCATGTCGTTGATCTCACCGCCACCCCATCACGACATCTACAGCATCGAGGACCTCGCGCAGTTGATACATGACTTGCGCTCGGTGAATCCGGCGGCGCGGATCGGGGTCAAGCTTGTTGCGGGCGCGGGAGTGGGGATCATCGCCGCAGGCGTCGCCAAAGCAGGTGCGGACGTAATCACGATCTGTGGATTCGATGGCGGCACCGGCGCGTCGCCGCTCACTTCGATCAAAAACACAGGCCTGCCCTGGGAAGTCGGCCTCCGCGAGGCTCACAACACCCTGCTCCAGACGGGTTTTCGCCGGCGTGTACGGCTGCGCGTGGACGGTGGATTTAAATCCGGGCGCGATGTAATCGTTGCTGCCTTGCTCGGCGCCGATGAATTTGGCTTTGGCACTTCCGCGTTGCTTGCAATCGGTTGCATCATGGCCCGCCAATGTCATTTAAACACTTGCCCCGCTGGGATCGCGACCCAGGACGAAAAAATGCGCACGCGGTTCATGGGAAACCCGGCCATGGCAATGGCCTATTTTCGCGGCGTGGCCGGAGAAGTGCGCGAAAGGCTGGCCATGCTCGGGGCGCGCTCGTTGGGTGAGATCGTCGGTGCCGTCGACAGGCTGCGGCCGCGCAATTCGGGCGCGGCGCGTTCGCTGGGGCGTCTGCTCGAGGCGTCGCCACACTCGTCAGTGGAGTTCCCCGATCCCCCCAAGGAAACCGCCGGCCTCCCGAACGAGTTGGCCCGCGTCGTTGGGCGGCTCAAATCTCCGCGGTCGAGGCGAGTCACCTTTTCGATTGCAAACTCGGATCGGAGCGTGGGCGCGCATCTGAGTGGATCGATCCTGCGCCGCACCGCTTATGCGGGCCTCGAAGATGAAACCATCGAATGTGAGTTTCGCGGGAGTGCCGGACAAAGCTTTGGCGCGTTTCTCATCTCCGGGCTCCGCTTCCGCCTTCGCGGGGAGGCTAATGATTACGTCGGCAAAAGCCTGAGCGGAGGGACCATCTCCATCGATGCGGGCACACAAGCTTCGCTGCGTGGCGATGTGCTGGCGGGCAATACCGTGCTTTATGGCGCCACCAGCGGCGAACTCTACATTGCGGGCCGCGCCGGCGAGCGCTTCGCCGTGCGCAATAGCGGGGCACTGGCCGTGGTCGAGGGAGTGGGGCAGCACTGCTGCGAATACATGACGGCGGGCGTAGTGGTCATACTGGGGCCGGCTGGAATCAACCTCGGTTCCGGGATGACCGGCGGCCTGGCCTATGTCTTGCCAGGTTCGCTTTCCGACGATGGTTATAACCAAGAGTTCGTGCGGCCTGTCACCATTGCGGGGCAGATCGAGGAAGAGGAAGAAGCGTGGCTGCGTCGAGTGCTGAGCGAGCACGTTCGATTCACTAACAGTCCACGCGCAAGGCGCTTGCTGAAGATCAGAACTCCATTGCCGCTCGTGCGTCTTGAGCCGGTTCATAAGCCATGTTCTTGCGCGCAAACGTGGTCACCCGTGTTGGCGCGCTTGGAGAAGCACGCGATTCCGGTTCCGCCGATACCGGAACCGGTGCATGCGAAGAGTTCGCAGCCCACAGGCGAGCCGGTGATCTGAGAGCTTCAAGAGGAGATGACGACGGTTCTGGACACGGGCGCAGGGGCTACGCCTCTCTGTTTTGCTATAATCCAGCGTATAAAACTGTGGACTTCGACCACCTCATCACGTTTCTGGAAATTGCGAAAGTGGGCAGCTTTTCCCGGGCGGGTCAAAAGCTGTTCCGGTCCCAGCCGGCCGTCAGCGCTCAAATTCGCCAGCTCGAGCAGGAATACGGGCAGAAGCTTTTTGACCGTGTCGGGAAGTCCGTGCGCTTGACTGGGGCGGGCGAAGCGCTTCGGGAATACGCCGCGCGGCTCTTGACCCTGAGGAACGAGTCGTTGCGCGCCGTCGGCGACCAGGCGGGTGTTCCGCACGGCACGCTGGCCGTCGGCGCGAACGAGGCAACTTGTTTGTACGTGCTCCCCGACGCATTCGCCGAATATCACCGGCATTATCCCTCGGTGCAGATCAGCATTTACCGGAATTTCAGCCGCAAGGTGTTGGAGAAGGTCGAAGACGGCACCATTGATGTCGGCATCGTCACGCTTCCGGTCAAGTCGCCCAGCTTGAAGACGCATTCGATCTTTCGCGATCGCCTGATGCTCATGGTCAGTCCAAAAAACCCACTGGCGCGGCGAAAGACCGTGCGCACAAGCGAAATTGCTGAGCAGCCTTTGATCTTTCCCAAGACGGGGTTTACGCGTCAGATGTTGGACAAGCTTTTCCGGCCTTATAGCTCCCGCCTTCGCATCACCATGGAGCTCCCCAGCGTGGGTATGATCAAGCGCTTTGTGGCCACGGGCCTAGGCGTCTCGCTAATCAGCGAGAGCTTTGCACGCGACGAAGTCCGCGCCGGAGAGGTGAAGCTGATTGCCATTTCCGACGTGGACCTCACCCGCGAGTTGGGCCTGGTTTACCGGCGCGACCGCACGCTCCCGCGCTCAGCCGAAGCTTTCATTGCGCTCCTTCGGCAACGCCACACCGTCAGCCCAGACGGGCTGATACCACACGACCGGTGAAGAGCCGGAGGGAGTCGGCTCCGCCGCCGGAAACCTTCAGACCGAGGGGCGTTGGGATTACAAACAATGAACCTTGTGTTCCATCTTCGTTTATATTACGAAGTTATTACCACTCTTCCTCGAGCGTGTCCTTCTTCCAGATACCGGATAGCCTGAGGGACCTCACTCAACCTGTAACGCTTGTCGATGACCGGCGTTACTTTTCCGGCCTTCATGAGATCGTGCATGATGGTCAGGTCCTCCTTGCTCCGTCTCGTCTGAACCATGACCAATTTCTGGCTCACGAACCGTGACAATACGAGCGCTGCGGTCAAACGAGCCAGAAGATCGATCATCCACCGACCGCTCGGTCCTCCGACCGCGGTGTATATCCCCTTGGGATTTAAGACGCGCCTGCATTCCAGCAGCGAATGATTCCCAACGGTGTCGAGAATCAGGTCGTAACGTTGGCCACTCTTGGTGAAATCCTCTTGAGTGTAATCAATGACCTGATCTGCGCCAATGGATCGGACCATGGCCGCATTTCTCGTACTGCATACGCCGGTCACATCCGCGCCGAACGCCTTGGCGATCTGCACAGCGAACGTACCCACGCCTCCCGCCGCACCGTTAATCAAGACCTTCTGCCCCGGCTGAATCTGTCCCTTGTCGCGAAGACCCTGCAATGCGGTGAGTGCCGCCAGAGGTACAGAAGCCGCTTGCTCAAACGTCACGTTATTGGGCTTCGTGACCAATGCTGATTCCGAAGTACACACATACTCGGCAAAGGTCCCACGGCACGAGCCGAACACCTCGTCGCCCGGTTTGAATTGGGTTACGTTCCTGCCAACCGCTTCGACCTGGCCGGCCACATCAACGCCGAGTCGTGTGTCCTTTGGTTTGCGCAGCCCGGCTGGTATGCGAACGAAGTACGGCGTGCCTCTCACGAGGTGCCAGTCAAGTGGATTCACGGAAGCCGCGCGGACTTTTATCAAAGCTTCACCGTCCCCAGCGGTCGGCTTTTCAATCTCTTCACACTTGAGAACATCGGGCGAACCGTAGTTGTAATAGGCAACTGCTTTCATACGGATGTGCTTTCGTACTTGTTCTTGCGCGACAACTTACAGGTCCGCTTGCACGAGTGGCCAGGCGGCGCCGGCCCTGCGCTCAAGTGCTTGTTTTATCAGGCTCAGCTACCGCTGGCCGCAATCCCTTAATCAGAAGCCAAAGGCCAAGCGTTATTTCGAAAATACCGATAGGCACGAAACACCACGGTTCAACGATGTCTGCGAGGTTGGGAAAAATGATGAAGGCGAAACTACTTGCCCCGATCAGCAAAGACCCAAAAACTCCCAGGACGGCCAATGCTCTCGGAATATAGCGAGACCTAAGCCACAAATAGCCAAAGACTGTGGATCCCAATCCGAAAAACATCAATCCAACGTTGTACCCATCGTCATGCGCGCCAATGGATAGCATCGTCAAGGCCTGCAATCGATCTGCTTCGAAT